>NZ_DJDV01000048.1:0-25831 GCF_002431195.1 Sphingobium sp. UBA5915
CGATCTTGCCCGCATCCTTGTCGACGCACACCACGTCATGCCCGAAATCCGCAAAACAGGCCCCCGACACAAGGCCTACATAACCCGTGCCGATCATCGTGATTTTCATAAAGCCGCACAGCCCCTGCTGTAGGAAGGAGCGCTCGCCCTAGCACGCCCTTTGCGGATTACAAACAAGGAGTGAGGACGCCAAAGAGGGCGAGGATGCCGTCTCTGTGCCGCGATGCAATAGGCTGGACTTTGCCGAATGCCACTCCTAACACAAGCCCAAACTATGGGCTGACGAGTGCCAATGCTAAAAATTCCTGATCGCGTCGGGCGCGTACCGACTCTCTTTATCGCTTCGGTCCTGATTCCTACGGCGATTGCCGCCCTATATTATGGTTTGAGCTCCGACCTTTATATCTCTGAATCGCATTTCGTTGTGCAGAACGCGGAAAAGAGCGAACCTTCCAGCTTGGGAGCGCTGATCAAGTCCGGCGGTAATTCCAGCAATGAGGGCTATGCCACGCGCGACTATATCCTGTCGCGGGACGCCCTTGCGAAACTCAATCGCGACGGTCTGGTGACCAGAGCCTATGGCAATGATTCTATTTCCGTCCTGAACCGTTTCGACCCTTGGCGGTCGGGCGTGTCGCGCGATCGGTTGTTCAATTTCTACACCAAGAAGATCGAAGTCGCCTATGATGCGGGTGCTTCGATCACAACGCTGAAAGTGCGCGCCTTTGCCCCGAAGGACGCGTATGAAATCAACCGCCGGTTGCTCGCCCAAGCCGAAACGCTGGTCAATGATCTGAACCAGCGGTCACGCGCCGACCTTATCAGCTATGCGTCGAAGGAACTGGAAGAGGCCAAGGCGGCTGCGCGCAAGGCCGCGCTCGCCCTTTCCCAATATCGCAATCAGGAAGGCGTGGTCGATCCTGAACAGCAGGCGACCGTCCAATTGCAGATGATTTCTAAGCTGCAGGATGAAATGATCTCGACCAAAACGCAGTTGGTCCAGCTGCGCGCCTTCACGCCGCAGAATCCGCAAATTCCGATTCTTCAAACCCGCGTGCGCGAATTGAGCCGGGAAATCGACCAGCAGGTTGGTCTGGTGGCCGGCAACCAGAAATCGCTGGCCGCCACGGCGGCGCAATATCAGCGGCTGCAACTTGAAAGCCAGCTCGCCGACAAGGTGTTGGCGGCGGCGATCACGTCGTTGCAGGATGCGCGGAACGAGGCGCGTCGCAAGCGCGCCTATGTCGAGCGTATTGTGGAACCCAATATCCCGGATTATCCCACCGAACCGCATCGCATGCGCGCCATTCTGGGCGTATTCGCCGTCGGCATGGTCGTGTGGGCGGTGCTGTCGATGCTGGTCAGCGGTATCAAGGAACATAAGGACTGATGGACGGGAATGGTCCGGAGGTGCCGCGCACCAGCTTCGCGCACTCCTTCGCGATTCAGCGGCGGGTCATTCATGCGCTCATCCTGCGTGAGGTCATCACGCGCTTTGGCCGGCACAATATCGGCTTTCTGTGGCTGTTCGTCGAACCGATGATCTTCACGGTCGGCGTGACGCTGATCTGGAGCGCGTTAAAGGCCGTTCATGGATCCAGCCTGACAATCGCGGCATTCGCGGTGACGGGCTATTCGAGCGTGCTGGTCTGGCGAAACATGCCATCGCGGCTGGTGGATTCGATCGAGCCCAATTTGTCGCTGATGTATCACCGCAATGTGAAGATCTTCGACATATTCGCCTCACGCCTGTTGTTGGAAGGGGTCAGCGTCGCGACGTCCTTCCTGGTGTTGACGATCATTTTTGCCGCGATCGGTTGGCTCAGTCTGCCGGAGGACCCCCTCAAAGTCGTCGGCGGATGGTTGATGCTGGCCTGGTGGGGTTGCGCGCTCGGCATGTTCGTCGGCGCGCTGTCACACCGATCCGAACTGGTCGATAAATTCTGGCACCCGATGCAATATCTTTTGTTTCCACTGTCAGGATCTGGATTTTTGGTAGACGCGTTGCCGCCCGAGTTCCGCGAATGGGTGCTGTTGCTGCCAATGGTTCATGGCGTCGAATGTGTGAGGGACGGATTTTTCGGGTCCGAGTTTGTTGCGCATTACGACTTGGGTTATATGGCGACAGTCAATCTGGTATTCACCTTGCTCGGTCTGGTCGAAATCCGCCGCGCGAGCCGCAATCTGGTGCCCGCATGATCCGTCTGGAAAATATCAGCAAGGCGTATCGCACGCGTACGGGCCGGCATTGGGTCTTCAAGGATGTGGGCTTCACGATCAACCGTGGCGAAAAAATCGGCATTTTGGGTCGTAACGGCGCTGGGAAGTCCACACTCATCCGGTTGATAGGTGGTATCGAACAGCCTACCGGCGGTCGGATCGTGGGCGACATGTCGATATCCTGGCCGCTCGCCTTTTCCGGTGCATTTCAGCATTCGCTGACTGGTCTGGATAATCTGAAGTTTATTTGCCGTGTCTATAACAAGGATCCGGAAGAGGCCGAACAGGCGGTGGAGGAATTCGCCGAGCTGGGCCGATATCTCAAGGAGCCGATCAAGACCTATTCTGCCGGTATGCGTGCGCGATTGGGTTTCGGCATTTCCCTGGCCGTCGATTTCGATTGCTTCTTGATTGATGAGATTGTGGCGGTAGGCGACAAGCGTTTTCAGGAAAAATGCTATAACGAACTGTTCGTCAAGCGTAAGGACCGTGCGATGATCATCGTGTCGCACAACGACAATTTTGTGCGCGATCGTTGCGATCGCGCCGCCGTTCTGGCGCGCAGCACGTTGACCGAATTCGACGACATGGACGAGGCCTTTGCCTTCTACCAGGCCAACGCTACCGGATGAAATGGTCGGTTTGGCGGTTGAGGCGGCCGACGCCGGGAGCATCTAGGCCCACGCATCGCCGCCTCTTGATCGATGTCTCTACGATTGCGCAGCATGACGCGGGCACTGGTATTCAGCGGGTGGTTCGGGCGCTCTGGCAGTGTTTTATCCAGGCAGAGCTGAAGGATGTCCTCGTAGTGCCGGTCGCGGCGACGGCGAGGCGCGGCTACGCGGTTGCGCACTATGATCCGGACAGTCTGACATTCTCGTTGCCCGCCCGGTCCGCTCCATTGGTGAAAGCCGCCTCGGGCGATATTTTCCTGGGCCTTGATCTCGCTGCGCACAGATTGATCCGCCATCGGCGGCAGATCGCCGGCTGGCGGCGCGCGGGGGCTTCCATCAATCTGGTCGTCTATGACCTGTTGCCGCTTCAACGGCCGGACTGGTTTCCAGAAAGCACCGGGCGGAATTTCCGGGGATGGATCAAGGTGCTGATGCGCCATGCCGATCGCGCCATCTGTATTTCGGAGCAGGTGGCGCGCGATTTGCACGATATGCTGCAAACCGCGCATGCGATGTCGCTTAACCGAATTGAGATTGGCGTCATGCCGCTCAGCGGCGCGATCGAGCAGTCCAGCCCCACCATGGGTATGAGCGCCGAAGAGGATGCCGCGCTTGCCCAACTGAACGGTCAGAAAATGGTACTGGTCGTGGGGACCATCGAACCGCGCAAGGGGCATGACAGCCTCATCGCGGCGATGGAGCATCTGTGGCAGATTGACCCCGCGGCGCCTTGGCTCGTCGTCGTCGGTCGCCCTGGTTGGCGCACCGAATCCTTGCAGGCGCATATGCGGGAGCTGGCGCGGCGGCAGCCGCGTTTCCTGTGGCTGGACAGCGCGACCGATGAAGTGCTGACCGCCATCTATGCGCGGGCGTCGCTGGTCGCGGTGCCTTCACGCGGGGAGGGCTATGGATTGCCGGTCGCCGAGGCGCTGCGTCACGGCCGCAAGGTGCTGGCGCGCGACCTGCCCGTGTTGCGCGAACTCGAGCGCCCCGGCCTTTATTTTTTCACTGACGAAGCGCCCGCTGGGCTCGCAGCCCGGTTAGTCGAGATTCTGCACCATCCAGATCCCGCACCTTATGTCGGTGCCGGCTGGGACGACAGCGCGCGGGCCTTGCTCCGCGCGCTGAAACTGGTCGACGCTTAAACGGTCAGCCGTTCGTCTTGATCGCCTGCATCATCACGCGCAGATTGGCGCGCCAATGCGGCGTCGTGCCACCCAGAGCGTCGAAGGTCGATGCCTTGTCCAGAACCGAATAATGCGGGCGAGCCGCGGGCGTCGGATAGGCGCTGGTCGGGATCGGCATGATCCGCGCCTCCTGGCTCAGCAAGCCGCTCGCCAGCCCTTCTTCCTGGATGGCGACCGCAAAATCATACCAGCTGGCAGCACCGCTGTCGGTATAGTGGTGAATGCCCGAAACGCCCTTGCTGGCCATGGTCCAGAGCGCTGACGCAAGGCCGGGCGCGTAGGTCGGCGTGCCGATCTGGTCGGCGACCACCCGGACTTCGGGTCGTTCCGCCATCAGGCGCAGCATTGTGCGCACAAAATTGCCGCCGGTAGGGGCATAGACCCAGGCCGTGCGCACGATCAGCGCATCCGGTCCGGCCAGTTGCTCGCCCGCCAGCTTGGTGCGGCCATAGGCGCTGAGCGGCGCGGTCTGCGCATCGGGGGCGTAGGGAATTCCCGCGCGTCCATCGAACACGAAGTCGGTCGACACATGGACGAACCGTGCCCCCACGGATCGGGCGGCGTCCGCCAGCGTCCCGGTCGCTGTGCCATTGATCGCCATTGCGGCGTCTTCTTCCGTTTCCGCCCTGTCCACGGCAGTATAGGCGGCGGCGTTCAGGATGAGATCCGGCTTTTCGCGCGTGACCAACGCCCCGACCGCGACGCTGTCGGTGATATCAAGTTCATCGACGTCGACGCACAGCAATGTCGCGTCGGCCGGCGCGGTTGCCTGCAAACCACGGCCAAGCTGGCCCTTGGCTCCTGTGATCAGCGTTTTCATGCGAAAGCCTCGATCTCGCTTAGCGCCTTGCCCTGTGCGTCCTTGCCCGACAGCTGTGGTTCCAGACCTTCCAGCGGCCATTCGATGCCGACGGCAGGATCATTCCACATCAGCGAATGTTCGGCGGACGGATCATAGGTCGCCGTGCATTTGTAGAGAAATTCGGTGCCGTCCTCCAGCGCGATGAAGCCGTGCGCAAATCCTTCGGGCACCCAGAACATGCGTTTGTTGGCAGCCGACAGCTCGACGCCGACCCATTTGCCGAAATGCGGGCTGGACCGGCGGATATCGACCGCGACGTCCCAGACCCGGCCGGCGGTCACGCGCACCAGCTTGCCCTGCGGATTGGGGTTCTGGAAATGCAGCCCGCGCAGCACGCCCTTGGCGGATTTGCTGTGATTGTCCTGAACGAAATTCAGATCCAGCCCGGCCGCCTTGAACGCGCCCGCATTATAGCTTTCGTAAAAGAAGCCGCGTTCGTCGCCGAACACGCGCGGTTCGATGATGACGGGGCCGGGGATGGCGGTCTCGATGATGTTCACGCAATCGCTCCCTTGCCGCCGAGCAGGCCCATCAGATAGTCGCCATAGCCGCTTTTGCGCAGCGGGGCCGCGACCTTTTCCAGTTGAGCGTCGTCAATGAAGCCCTGACGCCAGGCGATCTCTTCGGGGCAGCAGATTTTGAGGCCCTGGCGGTCCTCCGTCACCCGCACATAGAGCGCCGCGTCGAGCAGCGATCCGTGGGTGCCGGTGTCGAGCCAGGCATAGCCGCGGCCCATAATCTCGACCGAGAGCGCACCTTCTTCCAGATAGAGGCGGTTGAGGTCGGTGATTTCCAGTTCGCCACGCGGAGAGGGCTTGAGGTCTCGCGCCATATCGACCGCGCGGCCATCGTAGAAATACAGCCCCGTGACCGCATAGTTGGACCTGGGCTGCTCGGGCTTTTCCTCGATCGTTTCGGCGCGACCCTGCGCATCGAACGATACCACGCCATAGGCCTTGGGATCGCTGACATAATAGCCGAACACGGTGGCGCCATTGTCGCGCGTGCCGGCATTGCGCAACAGGTCGACCAGGCCATGGCCGTAGAAGATATTGTCCCCCAGCACGAGCGTGGAGGGATTGCTGCCCACGAAGTCCGCGCCGATATGATAGGCCTGGGCCAGCCCCTTGGGTTCGGGCTGCACGGCATAGGACAGGGACATGCCCCATTCGCTGCCGTCGCCCAGAAGAGCCTGAAAGGACGCCGCGTCATGGGGCGTAGTGATGATCAGGACGTCGCGAATGCCCGACAGCATCAGGGTGGACAGCGGATAATAGATCATCGGCTTGTCATAGACAGGCATCAATTGTTTCGAGACGCCTTTGGTCAGCGGATAGAGTCTTGTGCCGGACCCGCCGGCCAATATAATTCCCTTGCGCACATCAAGCTCCCTCAAAGACGGTCGCGGTGTAAGGTTGGCGGGTGTCGATTGCAAGGCGATGTTGCGGCGCGCAATGTCTAATTGTGTCGATGGGGGCGGCCCAGAACGAGACTCCGCATCTGGAAGGCCGAAGCGGCCGGCCGCCCGGGGGCGTGGCATTGCTGCGCTGCCGCGCAGTCGCCTCGCGGTGACGAGCGCCGTCGCATAGGTGCCAATCTCCGCGCCAAGCCGGCTGCCGATGTTGCAATGCGGGACAAAGCTGGGGTTTATGATTGACAGGTGCGACCATGGCGTCAGAAGGTGCGGCCATTCAGTCTGGGGGCGGTTAAGGGTGGACGATATAGTGTCGACGGAAAAAGCGCAGGCATCGGGCGGGGCGAAATCAGGTCAGGCACAAAAGGTGGGGGCGTCCGCCCCTGTTTCCCCGTCAGCCAGACGTACGGCGGTGATGATTGTCGCGATGCACCGTTCCGGTACCAGCGCCCTGTCGCGCGCGCTCAACCTGCTCGGCGGTGACATGCCGCCGCGCCTGATCGAGGCTGACCAGTGGAACGCCGCCGGCTACTGGGAATCCAAGCCGATCAAGGACCTGAACGAGGAAATGCTCGTGTCGGGCGGCGGTGAATGGTCGGAATGGCTGGAATTCAATCCCGACTGGTTCAAATCCTCCGCGATGCAGCGATTTCGCGATCGCGCGATCGAACTGGTGGGCAGCGAATTTACCGACTCGCCGCTCTTCATCTTCAAGGACCCGCGGCTTTCGATCCTGATGCCGTTCTGGCGATCAATCTTCGACGAATTGGGTATTGATCAGGTAGCTATCCATCCGCTGCGCAATCCCGTCGAGGTCGCGCGATCGCTGGAGCGGCGCAATAATTTCCTGATGTCCAAGGGCGTCTTGCTATGGTTGCGCTACACGCTCGACGGCGAGCGCGGAACCCGCGGGTTGCGCCGCATCTTCACGACGTTCGATGATCTGTTGGAAGACCCGGCCGGCCTCATCGAGCGGACGCAGGACGATTTGGGGCTGATCTGGCCGCGCAATTCGGTCAAGGCGCGCCGTGAAATCGCGCAATTCCTTTCTGCCGACATGCGCCATCACCGCGATGGCGCACGGGTACTCCGTTCGCTCAGCTACGGTTCCGACTGGGTGGTTCGGACATATGAGACGCTGATGGGCTTTGCCGCCGATGGCGAGAATGCGGACGGACGTGCGGCGCTGGATGAGGTTCGCGCGCAATTCGTCGCGGCGAGCCATGCCTTTGGCACGATCGCGAAGGATAATGAGGATCGGCACGCCAAGATCGCGCAGTTGCAGCAAGACCGCGAGAAGGCGGGCGCGCGTCAGGCCGAACTGGAGAGCAGTGCAGCCGCTGCACAAGCAGAGCTTGATGCCCTGCGCGCCGGGAAAGTAGAGCTTGAGCGCAATCTTTCTTCGACGCAAGAGCGCCTTGCAGCGTTGCAAACGGGGCAGGAAACGGCTGAACGGCAATTGGCCGAGGCCCGGAAGGAGAGGGACGGGTTGCGTGAGCGCGCTCGTTCGCTGGAGCAGCATGTCGCTGGCTCCCGCAAACAGGCCGAGGAACTGAAGCTCGCGCAGGCTGAGGTCGAGGCCCGCGCTGTGAAGGCACAGGAACAGGCTGAGGCGATCCAGCGCGCCAAGGAAGCGCTCGAGGCGCGCCATCTGGCTACGCAGAAGGAGCGCGATACGCTGCGCGAAATGCGCGCCAAGCTGGAAGGAGACCTGTCCAACGCCTTCGCCGCGGTGAAGGACGCGCAGCAGCAGGCGGATGCGGCTCGGCAGAAGCAGGAAGAAAGCGCCGCAGCGATCGAGGAGGCTCAGCGCCGCGCCGACGAGGCAGAGCGGGAGGCCGCCACGCGCCAGGAGGAAAGTGCGCAGGCTCTGTCGGATGCCTTGCGCAAGCTGGGCGATGCGGAACAGGCATCATCCGACCATCAGGTAAAGGCGGCGCAGACCGAAGCGCTCGCCAAGCAATGGGAGGAGCGGGCAGCGCAACTCTCCGGTCAGCTGGCACAGGAGCGCTCCACCCACCAAGAAGAGCTAAAGCGGCTCCAGGATGATCTGGCGCAGACGGATAGCGCCCTGCGCCAGCGGCAGCTGGAAACCGAACAGGCGGCCGAAGCCTTGCTCAATGCCCGGAACGAATGGCACGAGCAGCAAGGTGCTGACGCGAAAGCGCGCGCCGAGCTTGAGCAATCCCTGTCGCAGGCACAGTCCAGGCTTCGTGATCTGGAGCGCGCGAAGGCAGCGGCGGAGGAGGCGCTCAAGGCCCGCTTCAGTGAGATCGCGACATTGACCGAGCAATTTGCTCTGCGCGAAATGGAACTCGCGCAGGCGCGCCAGTCGCTGCTTGCGGCGAACCAGTCCTTGGCCGACCGTGACGCGCAATTGCGCGCGGCCGATGAGCATCATCAGGCGGACCGGGAGCGGCATAGCGCTGCTTTGGAAAGGGCGAACCGCTCCATCACCACGCTCGAGCAGAATCTGCGCGAGCGTACGGCGGAAACCATCCAGCTTCAGGGCGCGGTCAATCATCGCGAACTGGAACTGGCCCAGACGCGCCAGATGCTGGACGATGTTCGCCAACGCCAGGACGATGCCGAAGCCAGTCTTGCCGAACGCAATGGTGCGATCGAGCGGCTTCGCGCGGACCTCGATGAACAGACCCGCATGCGCGACAAAGAGCAGGAAAGACTGCGGCAGGTGCAGGCGCAGGTCGACGACCTTCAACAGGCCCTCGCCGACCAGGAAAGGGCATCGACGCAAAGGCTTGATGCGGTATTGCAAAATCAGCGCGATATCGAAGCTGATCTTGCCCAAAGGGATGTCGCGCTGCGTGAGCATCGGCAGCGGCTGGAGGACGCGCGGGTACAGGAGGGCGCTCGCACCGAGGAACTGGACCGCCTGCGCACCGAAATGGCGCAGCACGCTGCCGAGAGTGACAGGCTGCGCAAGGCTCATACGGATGCTGTAAAGGCGGTCGAAGCCGACCTTCAGGACATGACGCGAAAGAGGGAAATCCTTCGCGCGACGGCTCTGGCCAGTCAGCAAAGCAATATCGACCTCTATAATCGCTTGCTATCGTCGCTGGAAACGATGTTGGCGCAAGCGGTCTTGCCATTCCCCAAACTCACGCGAAAGAAAACCGAACAGCAGCAACGCCGCCTGATCATCGACCATGCCGGCTTTGATGCCGACTGGTATGTATCGGCCTATCCGGATGTCGCCGTTTCACCGCTCGATCCGGCGCTGCACTTCATTCGCCACGGCCTTGCCGAAGGGCGCTCGCCCAATGCGAAAATGGCCGCGCTGCGCGAGTTGGCCCAGTCAGCCGCGAAGCGCTAGGATGACTGCAGGGCGCGGGGGAAGGCTTGCATCAACAGGGTGGTTGCCATAGTCGCCGCACCATCCTTCGGTACTTGGTTCGTGAGCCGAAACCATCATGCGATAGCCTGAAGCGGGGCAGTTTTGAACAAAGGAAGCGGTGCGGTGGAAGATTTGGAAAGCCAGGGGAATGCAGGCGGCGGCGCCGCGATGGCGGATGACCGGGCCACTGCCGAATTGCGGTTTTTACGCGCACAACTGGCTGACGAGACGGCGGCGCGTCAGGCCGCTGAGGCTCAGGTCAAGCGCCTTGACGACGAACATCGCAAGCTCAAGGGCGAGTTGCTGGCCGCTAAGGATCAACAGGCAACGACCGTGCGTGAGCATGAAGCCGCACTGGATGCTCGTTTCAAGGAAAATGCAACGCTGATGTCCGCGCTCAAGCGTGCGCAGGATCGGGAAGGACGCGTTCAAGAACTGGTGGCGCAGGCCGACAAGGCGCATCTGTTGTTCACACGCCTGCTCGGCGCGTTATTGCGTCAAGCGGCGCCGAAATACCTGCCGGCCAATGTCCGTTTGCAGCGCAAATGCGCGTTGCTGGATACGCATAGCCTGTTCGACGCTACCTGGTATCTTAACCAGAACCCTGATGTGTCCGAAGCCGGCGTTAATGCCGCCGAACATTTCGTGACCCATGGCCTTCGCGAAGGACGCTCGGTCAATCGCACGATGGAGGATTTGCGCCGCTGCGCAGCCGCCCTCCAGGAAAAGCCGCGCTGAACCTGTTGCCGATATCCGGCTCCATGTCTGGCGCCGCTCGATTCCATGAAGGCTGATAATGCTGACTTTTGATGATCTGGCCCGCGAAGTCGAACAATCGGGGCTGTTCGATGCCGACTGGTATGTGAAGACCTTCCCGGACGCGCGCCTGGTGGACGTCACCCCGATCCAGCATTTCGTGCGCTTCGGTCTTCTTCTCCAGCGTGATCCCGGCCCCAAGTTTGACACACGGCATTATGTGGAGGTCAATCCCGATGTCGTGGCGGCGGGCATGGATCCGTTGCTTCACTATATTCGCCATGGCGAGGCGGAAGGGCGCGAGCCGCTGCCCGCGCGCAAGTCGCCGGTAAGGCTTGTCGACTCCGTCGCAAAATCGCATCAGCCGATGCCAAGTCCGGTCGAAATGACCTGCGATATCCGTCATGCAACCGATGCGTTCGGGTTGCGCGGGCTGGAGCCCAACGCGCCACTGGCGGTCGTCCTCAATCTCGCGCTTAAAGATGACGGCGCACAAATCCGGCAGCTGCTTTCCCGCCTCGGTGCGCTCGACCTGTTCCTGATGGGAGCGATTGATCGGCTCGGCGTTGAGGCGTTGTCGGACAACATCGTATCGCTGACGTTGCTTGGCGACCCAGATGAGGCGGGGAATGCCCGAGGTTTTGCGCGTGTTGCAGGCTCCGGGGCGCTGGATGGCTATGAAGATATCCTCTGGATATCGCCGCAGGATGGTTCGGGCGAATCGCTTGACCAGGCGTTCGCTTTTCAATCAACCTTCGTTGGGGATGCGCAGTGGGGTTTGGCAGGTGCCCACGCGTCTGTGCTCAACCGGCAGGATGCGGAGCGCAAGCTGCTGATTGACGCGCTCAATACGGCGTTGCCACGCCTGGGCCTGACCCTTGGCCAGGATCCTCTGCATCTGGTCGGCGGCGCGGCGATCTGGCTCAAGCCTTTGCTCGGGCGGCCCCTTGCCGTGGCTGTGCGTGCCGCTGAATTGGCTGGTGCGGGGGACGCCAGCAAATTTCCCGGACGCGATACGGTTCTGGGGATTTTGGCCGCCGTTGCCCGGGAAGGGGGCATGGAGGTTCGCAACGCCGCGCGCGGGCCGGCGCAAGCAGCCGCGCCTGACCGCCCTCTCAAGGCTGTGGCTTTCTACCTGCCGCAATTTCATCCGATCCCGGAAAATGACAAATGGTGGGGCAAGGGCTTTACCGAATGGCAGAATGTCGTGCGCGGAAAGCAATTGTTCCGCCACCATTATCAGCCCCGCGTGCCGGCAGACCTTGGCTATTATGACCTGCGCCTTGAAGAGACGCAGGTGCGCCAGGCGGAACTTGCAAGCGAATTCGGCATCCATGGCTTCTGCTTCTATTATTACTGGTTCAACGGCAAGAAGCTGCTCAATCAGCCAATCGAGCAGTTCGCCAGGTCGTCGCGCATCGACACCGGCTTTTGCGTATGCTGGGCGAACGAAAACTGGTCGCGCAATTGGGACGGGCAGAACCGCCACGTCCTGATGCAGCAGGATTATTCGCTCGAAAGCAATATCGCCTTCATTCACGAAATGATCCCGATGATGAAGGATCCGCGTTGGATTCGTCATTGCGGCAAGCCGGTTCTGCTTGTCTATCGCATTTCAATCATTCCCAACTGGCTGGAAACCGCGCGCATCTGGCGCGAGGAATGCCGCAAGGCCGGTCTTGGCGAGATCCACCTGTGCGCGGTGCGCTTTGGTCTTGAATCGCTGGCAGGCCAGCCGCAGGATCACGGGCTCGACAGCTATGTCCTGTTCCCGCCGCATGAAGGCGCGCGGGTCGATCTGCGCGCCAAGGTGCATGATCTGCATAAGGATTTCGGTGGCGAGATTTTCGACTATGGTGCCGTCGTCGATGGCGATGTCGAACGCTATGCCGACGGCTATGAATGGCCCGTGCACCGCGGCGCGATGCTGGGTTGGGACAATATGGCGCGCCGCCTGACCGATGCGCGCGTCTTCCATGGCGCGACCCCGCAGGGGTTCCGGCGCTGGATCAAGGGCATATTGGATCAGGAAAGCCGCCATAACAGCGCGCCTGAAACGCTGATGTTCATCAATGCCTGGAATGAGTGGGCGGAAGGCACCTATCTGGAGCCCGACCAGCGTTGGGGCAGGACGAACCTGGCCGCGTTCCGCTCTGCGGTTGACGCGACGCCGGGAATGAAGGCGGTCACGCTGCCGGCCGGCATCGCCGCTGCGCCCAAGCAGGAAGGTCGGCTTGCCCATCTGGGCAGCCCGCTGGCGCCGGACGGCACCATGCCGCGCGGCCCGGTCTGGTATCGCGGCTACAGGGAGGTGGATCCGACCAAGCCGACGATCCTGCTATGCGCCCATATTTCCGGGCATCAGCTGTTCGGCGGCGAACGCAGCTTGCTCGATGTACTCGAAGCGCTGGCGACGATGCCGGTCAATGTCATCATGACGCTGCCCAGCGACAATAACCGGGCCTATATCGAGGCGATCCAGAAGCTGTGCGCGGGCGCTTATGCCTTCCGCTATCCGCAATGGATGGACAATCGCGACAATTATGCATGGCTGATGCTGGACTTCGCCGACATCATCGCGCGCCATGCCATCGATATCGTCCATGCCAACACCATCGTCCTGCTGGAACCGATCGCGGCGGCGCGGCGCATGGGGCGCACGGCGCTCAGCCATGTCCGGGAACTCATCTCACTCGACAATGGCCTTCAGGAGCGCATGGCGCTCACCACCGGGGAGATCATCAGCACGGTGCTCGACCGCACCGACTGGCTGATCGGCAATTCGCGCGCCACCTGCGAGTTGTTCGCCCGCGACAATCGAACCCTCTACGTGCCCAATGCGGTCACGGTTGAGGATTTCGAGATGCGCAACCTGTTCGGCAACACGATCAAGTTCGGCATCGTCAGTTCCAATATCCCCAAAAAGGGCATCGCCGATTTTGTGGAAGTCGCCCGCCTGGCGGCTGCCCGCACCAGCCGCGCCAAGTTCGTCATCATTGGCCCGCGCACCGCGCAGATCGATGCTTGGATGGACGAGGTCGCGAAGGGCGAGCGCCCCGACAATCTGGTCTTCGCCGGCTACAAGGACAGCGCCCGGTCGGCCATGTCGGAACTCAATGTCCTGCTGAACCTGTCCACTTTCGCCGAATCCTTCGGCCGGACGGTCGCCGAAGCTTTGGCGGCCAAACGCCCCGTCATCGCCTATCATTGGGGCGCGCTGCCTGAGCTTATCCAGCATGGCGAAACCGGCTATCTGGTGCCGTTCAAGAATGTCGCTGCCGTAGTCGATGCGGTGGCCGACCTGTGCGAGAATGACGCCAAGATCGGAGCCATGGGGGAAAAGGGCGCCGCCTTCATCCGCCAGAATTTCTCGCAGCAGCGCCTGCGCGATCATGTCGGCCAGGCTTATGGCCGGATCGTCGGTCGGCCGATGACTCCGCAGAGCGATGTGGGCAACGCCAAACCCATCGATATCGCCGCCCAGACCATCGGTGCGGCCGTGCCCTGCACCATCGTCATGCCCGTCTACAATGCTCCGGAGGAAGTGCGGGCCTGTATCGCCTCCGTCATCAAGCACACAAATTTGAAGGACAATCAGCTGCTCGTCATCGACGATGGCAGCCCCGATCCGGCGGTTGGACCCGTGCTCGACAGTTTTGCCGGAACGCCGGGCCTCACCATCATGCGTTCCCCTCGCAATCTGGGATATACCAAGACGATCAACCTTGGCATCGGCCAGGCCGCCGGGCGCGATGTCATCCTCTTGAACAGCGATACGGTGGTCACGCCGCGCTGGCTGGAGGGTCTGCGCGCCACCGCCTATGGCCGGCCCAATGTTGGCACGGTCACGGCCATGGGCGACAATGCCGGCGCCTTCTCCTTCCCGCTTCATAACCAGAAATGCGACAAGCCCGATCATCTGACGCATGAGGAATATGCGTTGATGATGGTTCAGGCGGCGGTCGATTGCGCCGCGCCTGAAGTGCCGACCGGCTCGGGCTTCTGCATGTATATCCGGCGCGCCATGATGGACGCATGCGGCACGTTTGACGAGGAAGGCTTCCCGCGCGGCTATGGTGAGGAGAATGACTTCTGCATGCGGGCGATGAAGGCGGGCTGGGTCAACCTCATCTCGCCCTGGGCGTTCGTCTTCCACATCCGCACCGCCAGCTTCAAGGGTGAGAAGGACAAGCTGGTCAAGGAAGGTGTCGATGTCGTGATGAAACGCTATCCCGACTATGCCCGCCTCGTAAAGGCCGCCTTTTCCGGGCCGGACATGACCGCCCTGCGCCAGGCGACGGCGCGCGTGACGCAATGATGGGTCAGCACCCCAAGCGGTGCTAGGACAGCAGAAATTCGAGGACCGACATGCATCATTTCCTGATCGTCAAGGCAAAGAGCAAATCTGCGAAACAGACACTTTTCGATCGGTTGATCAAGGGGCTCGATCATCTTGTTCCGTATGAGCCGCATCGTCGAAAAATATTGTCTTTGGCGGATGATGTATATTTTGCGTCTACCGAAAGTCATGATTTCCTGGGCTTGGGGGAAAAGAGCGGTCAATTTGGCGAGCGGTTCATAGCCTATGAAGGTTTTTGCTTCCTCAAATCACGCGGTGAAAATACGCTCGATTTGTTCCGCGACATATTTCAAAAGCGGAGCATTTTTGAAGCAAATGATTATCTCGATGGCGAGTTTTGCGCCGTAAACTATGAAGAAAATGGCGACACGATAAATGTAATCTCGGACTTTACCGGCCTACGACCGATTTATTATCTGAACAACGAAGATTATTTTGCTGCCTCCAACCGGCAAATGTTCCTGAACCCTCTGTTGACGAGGTCGGGCAGGCTGGAAACCGATTGGCAGCAGATCGCAGACCTTGTCGCAAAGGGCAATAAATTCACGGAGCGCTCGTTCCTGAAGGGCGTCCGAATGGTGCGGCCTGGCTTTGCGATACAATGGTCACAAGGTTCGGATTTGAATATACGGCGTTCTGGAACACCGATTTTCACCGCGCGGGGAGAGCCGGGGCGGGGCGATTATATCCGGTCCATATCGGAGATCATCCACAATTTCGATTCGCTCGATTACTTCCCCGGATTGGACGGCCAGCCCATCCGAATTTCGCTGACGGGTGGTGAGGACTCCCGATTGGTGCTGGCCGCCGCGACGCAGAGTCGGATCGCTGACCGAATTGAAGCCTTCACATATGGCTTTCCGGACAACCCGGACATTGCCGCCGCCGCAATTGTTGCGGAGAAAGCGGGCGTCAAACACGTCACAAATATCCACACACCGCCCAAGGTGGCGACAGAACGCCCGATGGATGCGATCTGGACGGATTTGCGACGGCACGCCTTCCGCTATGAAGGGGCGCCTGGCGCTTGGGACGGAGGGGCGGCCACGGCAACGCAGACGCGCCTTGATCTTGTCGGCTACTTCGATGCCTATTTCAAACGTGTGCGGGCAAGCAGCGCGGAGATTGATGTCACATCGCGCGACGTGGCGCGAAAATTCATGCGCGAACCGCAACAGGTTTATGATCCCATGGGTATCCTGCTGCCGGAAGCGGTCGACTATGATCAGTCGCTGGATGACGAATGGATGGAGTCGGCATTGGCGCAGGGCGCCGAGCTTAACGATCTACCGGAACTCTATTATTTCGACTTTCGACTCCCGTGGTGGGGCGGGGCGATGGCGGCCAATGTGGGAACCATTTATCGGCTTGCGCCCTTGGCCTCGAAATATGCGTCACGCACCGGGCTGAAGCAGTCACTTGCCGATCGACGTGGTCGGAAATTCATCTTTGAAGCCATGATGACACTGCGGCCGGATTTGTTGGCAATTCCTTATCTAAACAAAAAATGGCCAGACCACTATCAGGATCGCGCCCTGAACGTGAAACTGCCGGGGGTCGAACTGAAGTTGCCAGTGCCTCAACATCCTTCTGCACCTTGGCAGGTTACCCTAGCGAAGAGTGGCGGACAATTTATCAAAGACTATCTGGAAGCACATAAGTTTTCTGGCGTGGAGAGCGTAATCGACGTCAAACGCTTTACGGAGTTTCTGGATAATCCCGCACTGATTAAAAACACTCCGACTGTGCGTACAATCGCTAACATCTGCGAAATCCTGATTTTGACCGCCAATGACCAAAGCAGGGCACCGGATAAAATTGAAAATTCCAGGCTGCCGTCCGGGGTGATGATAACAAATATCGCCGAATTGTCGCATCGACGCGAACAGGCTTCAGTCAATATTGATACTTCCATGCAGCGAAAGCGTAATTTTCACATTCCATTTCCTCGGGTGAATCTGCGTAATTTTCGTATTGATCCCGCCGAAAGACCTTGTGATATCACAATTGAAAAATTGATCCTGAGTTACGCAGATGGCCGTGTGGTTGAGATAAATGCATCACAATATAGATGTAATTCACAATTGAAAGTCGTCTCAGCATCAGGCAAAGAGGTTAAGCTCACTTCAACAGGTGACGATCCGCAAATATATTTTAACAATATAGATAATATGTCTGAAATTAAAAGCTGCGATATCATGGCTTTAATGCCTCAGGACGGGGGAAGGCTGGAAGTCTTTTTTGACCAGGGGACCGGATTTTCCCGCGAACATATGGTCGCCCATTCATATTGACCCGGCTCAAAAGCTTCTTGGCGGCAGATCCATGCTTTGGCTGGGAATCTATTATGACCCCTTGGGCATGTGATTCGTTTCATACTCATTGCGGCAGTCTCATACGCGAATTGATTGGGTGTCGGGCGCTGCTCTTTCGGTCGTCTCCCACTATCGGCGTAAGCACTGACTATCTTATTGCGACTGCACCATTTTCAATAGGTTTGCCATCACAAGACGGTCGCTAGATAGCTTCGACGAAGGCCGAAAACCCTCGATTGAACCGACAAAATAAGGTTAATTTGCTGTTAGTCCTTGCTTTGCTGCGACTGCGAGCACACAATCAAGACGATAACATATTTTATTGCCGCAAGCGGCCGGCCTCAGGGTGCAGCTTAGGGCATAGGCCCAAGCTTGCCGCAATTTGATTGCTGTGTAATGCGAGGGCAAAGTGCATAAATTGATCCCGGCGGAAGCCGCTCCGGCTGAGCATGTGGCGCTGATCAAGCAGTCTCCCTTGTTCAATGAGAATTGGTATCTTCGGACCTATCCCGATGTTCAAATCTTGGGCGTGGACGCCGCTGCGCATTATCTGTGGTTGGGATCGCTGCTGCGGCGCGATCCGTCGAGCGAATTCAGCACGAGCGGCTATCTGGAAATGAATCCGGATGTGGGCGCGGCGGGCATGAACCCGTTGCTCCATTATGTGAAGAACGGGCACCGCGAAAACCGCCGCCTCGGTCCGCGTCGGCGCGCGCTCGATCCGGCATCCTGGAAGCAGGGGGACGTGCCCGTTATCGCGGACGCTCCGTCTGTCCTGCTGTGCGCCCATGAAGTCAACGCGCATATGTTCGGCGGCGAACGCAGCTTCATCGACATGCTCGATGCGCTGGGGCAGATGCGCCTCAACATCTATGTTGCCGTGCCCAAGGAGGGCAATCCCGACTATATCGAATTGCTCCGCTCGAAATCCTGCGGCCTGTTCGCCTTCCCCTACGGGCAATGGACCAAGAACCGGGGGCCTGACGAAACCTCTATCGAGGATTTCACGCACATCATCGAACAGTGCAATATCAGCCTCGTCTACTGCAATACGATCGTGCTGGTCGATCCGTTGATCGCGGCGCGCCGGGCAGGGCGGGTGACGGCGATCCATGCGCGCGAACTGATCGACCATGACGAACATCTGTGCAACCGCATGGGCATGGATGCGAAGGGCATTATCGATCGCATCCTCCAGCAAACCGATTATGTGATCGCCAATTCCGCCGCCACGCAAAAGCTGTTCGAGCGCAGCAAGCGCAGTTTCCACGCGCCCAATGTCGCGAAGGTCGATGCGCTCGACATGGCCAATGTCGTGCAGGACCGGATCGTGTTCGGCATTGTCAGCTCGAACATCCCCAAAAAGGGCATAGCCGATTTTGTCGAGGTCGCGCGCCGTGCGGAATCTGCGGCGCCCAACGCCTTCTTCCGCGTCATCGGCCCCGAAAACGACTATGTCGCCGAATTGAAGGCCGCCGGCCTGCCGGGCAATCTCGAATTCGCCGGTTATGCCGACACCCCGGCCGAGGCGATGGCGCAGCTCAACGTCGTGCTCGCCCTGTCGCATTTCGCCGAATCCTTCGGCCGTACTGTGGCGGAAGCACAGGCCGCGCGCCGGCCGGTGATCGCCTATCGCTGGGGCGCGGTGCCCGAACTGATCGACGACAACCAAAGCGGTTTCCTCGTCGATTATAAGGACATCGACGCAGTCGTAGCGCGCGTCGTCACGCTGTGCCAGGATCCCGATCGTATCGCGACCATGGGCGATGCTGGACGTGAGAAGATCCTGCGCCAATTCGCGCCCGTCGTGCTGCGCAACAATTTGCGGCATGCGCTTTCGACCATGCTGAACGAGCCGGTGCCGCTGCGCATCGACGAAACACGGCGGCTGACCATCATCGTGCCCGTCTATAATGCGCCCGAAGCCGTCGAGCGCTGCCTGCAATCTGTGCTGACCCGCACCGACCTGACCCGGCACCGGGTGCTGATGATCAACGATGGCAGCAGCGATGACCGGGTGCAGCCCTTGCTGGAGCGGTTTGCGCTCAACCCGGGCTTTAACCTGCTCGTAAACCCGCAAAATATGGGCTATACCCGCACCATCAATCGCGGCATCGCTTGGGCCGGCGATGATGACATTTTGCTGCTCAACAGCGACACCATCGTCCATGACGGCTGGATCGAGGGGATGCGCAAGGTGGCGCTGGGCACGCCCAGGGCCGGCACTGTTACGGCCATGGGAGACAATTCAGGCAGTTTTTCCTTCCCCACGCCCAACATCGTCAATCCCCGCCCCGAAGGCCTGTCGCATGACGAATGGGCGCACCGGATCATCAGCTTCACGCAGGAATCCGATCCGATCGACGTGCCGACCGGCAACGGCTTTTGCATGTATATCCGCCGCGATCTGATGGATCATATCGGCCTGTTCGACGAAGAGGCTTTTCCCCGCGGCTATGGCGAGGAAAACGACTTTTGCATGCGCACGATCAAGGCCGGGTGGAAGAATTTCATCTCGCCCCATGCTTATGTCTTCCACCAGCGCACGGCCAGTTTCGGCGCGGAGAAGGATGGCCTCATCAAGACGGCGATGGAAATCGTGCATCAGCGCCACCCCGACTATGCGCGCAAGGTGAAGGCGGCGTTTGGATCTGGCAAGATGAAGCAGCTGCGCGCGCTCGCCGCCAAGGCCTATGAGGAGGGCGCGGTTGCTGCCCGTCCCGCCTGGCGCGAGGCGCCGGTGGGCGAGCCGGTGGACGGCAAGCAGCATCGCGTCGGGCCGGAACGCCGCTTCCTGTCGCTCAACCAGACGATGATCGACTGGCACAGCCTGCGCAGCAACGCGCCGCAGCGCGACCCCGACCTGGTGTCGATCATCGTGTGCGTTTATAATCAATATTCGCTGACCAACAAATGCCTCAACGCGCTGGTGCGCCAGTGCGGCCGCGCCAAGGTCGAGATCATCATGGTCAATAATGGCAGCGACGAGGAAACATCGGGTCTGCTCGACCAGTGGGCGGAGCGGGACGGCCGGATCAGCGTCATCCACAATTTCGACAATCTGAACTTCTCGCTCGGCAACAATGTCGGCTTTGCCGCGTCGCAGGGCGGCCGCATCATCTTCCTCAACAATGATACGGAAGTGCAGCCCGGCTGGTTGGAGCCTTTGCTGGCGCCCCTCGCTGATCCCGAAGTCATGGGTAGCCAGCCCAAGCTGCTCTACCCCGATGGCAAGGTGCAGTGCGTCGGCGTGGTGTTCTCCGGCAAGACGCCGCTTGGCTACCCCATCTATGTCGATGAGGATGCGGGTTCACCGCTGGTCGCGGACAATCGCCGCTTCCGCGCGATCACCGGCGCCTGCTTCGCGATGCGCGCCGCCGATTTCGCCGCGGTCGGCGGGTTCGACCCAATCTTCATCAACGGGCAGGAAGATATCGACCTATGCTATCGCCTGGGCGACGGTCGCCATGTCTTCGAATATGCCGCCGGCTCTACCGTCATCCATCATGAAGGCCGCACCAAGGGCAGGGGCCGCTTCATCATCCACAACCGCTACAGCTACACGGCCCGCTGGGGTGAGGCTTTCCCCGGCGATGACGTCGATTTCTACACCCGCGACGGATTTGTTGTTGCGGAATATATGATTGATCGTCCAGAACTGGAAACAGAAGGCATCGCCTGCTGGCGGGCGCGGATTGAGGCGAGGTAAATCTAGCCTATGCTACGGACGTATTTTGGCTGCTTCAATGGTTGACGCCGCTTAGCGAACAGCACTGTAGGGTGCTAGCAATCCGCTGATACTTTCTGCGATCCAATAGACCTCTGCTGCGCGCTCTATCGCATACATTTTGCCTGGCTGCATCTCCCTGAGCTTGTCTTTTGATCGATCGACCCTCGAGAAGTCTCCCCTGCGAAGGCTGGGGTTGAAATCAGGTATGAACATTTTGAGGTGGTGCAGATAGTCCGTTTCGATAGGCGTCAAAATGCTTGAGATCTTACTCCAATCTGTATCACTGCTTGGCACTTCTATGGATTTTGGACAGTTTATCGACAGTCTATATCGATGATTGATCCTGCTGATAATATCGTCGTTGCCTTTCAAGACCAATTGCGCGGCTCGCTCATTAAGTGCTGGTTTAGAGCCTACCAGTCCACTGGCGTTCATGGCTGTGAACATCTCGATCAGTCGTGAACTTCCAGCCGCCGATTTCCCTTCGATTTCTCTGCAAAATCGGCTGCGATAATCCTGGAGGACAACCATCTGTTCACTCGACAGAGAGGTATTTTCATTAATATGTTCGAGTTCGATTTCGACCTTCCCGGTCAAGTCGCGTAACAGTAATTCGAAGTCGGCGACGGCATTGCCCTCGACAAGATGTTTGCGATCGAACATGCGGACGTTGAGGCTGTTAACCTCAGGATGACATTGCCACGAAGCAAGATACCGATCAATCGGACGGATGTATCGATCCGGCCGAGGAAAGCGATAACTGGCCTTTATGGACTGTTGTGCAAGTGACAGATACATGCCGAGAGGGTCCCTAACATAGGATATAACGTCGACTTGTCTTGGCGCTGGATCAATGGACTTGAGCAATTCAATTATGTCATTAGGCTCAATGCTTAAAAAAGATTCCGAGGAAATGACGATATAATCAACAGACTTAGATATTATTTTCAATTCATCAATTGCTTTTAAGGCATATTTCCGTTGCTGTGCGTCATTTCCTCGAGTTGATTTTCCGACCAACGTTCCGAGACAAAAGTTTCCGCTCGTTCTGTGGTGCGAATAATAGCCGATCCCTGCGTCCCTCAGAGCGGCTTGCGCGTCGAACAGCGCAGCTTGAATGGCGGAACTCCCGCACTTGCCATCACCGATATGAACGATAAAGTTCGTCAAAGACCATTCTCCAGCTTAGATCGGCTAAGGCGTAAATGAGACACGGCGGGAATTCCAGTTGCTTTCTGCGTAGAAGCGCTACGAAGATGGTAGCTAGGCCAATCTGGCTCACATTTTCCATCCAAATTGTGAAGGGCTCTCGCATTCCCTTGCGTCAGATTGCTGATGTGATGTCACGACCAATCTGCTGAATTGTCATTGGATAGTGCAGTCGCTCAATGTGCCCAGTTTGATGGAAATTTGATGACCCAATTTACCACGATATCTGACGCTACTTTGGTTCCGGTTCGGGTTAAGAAGGACGGGCCTCCGGGAGCAATGATAGGTGGCGCGTTCGACGGAAACGGCGACTATGTGGACCAAAGTGCATTTTTTAGAGGGGACAGGCGATTTGTATATCGCCCCCGTGCGCCCACGTCGGCCGCGGATGGCACGATTGGTGAGCAAGCCATATTCGCCGGGTATCTTTATAATCACTTTGGTCATTTTCTGTTGGAATCGTTATCCCGTCTGCATGTTCTGCCGCAATGTCCGGACGCCCCTCTGCTGTGGGTCAAAGAGCGGGAAATGAAGCCGTGGCACCAAGTTATCTTTCGAATTCTAGGTGTTCAAAATCGACATATCTTCGTAACTGAACCGGCTAGGGTGCGATCTTTGGTCGTTGGAAATTGTGGATTTTCCATAGGGAACTATTTCAGGCCCTATCATGAACGATTTCTCGGCAAGGTCGAATGGCAGCCGATAAGCGGCAGGTGGATTTGGTTATCGCGCTCCAAGTTGGCGGCCGATTTGGGAGGGATAGACAACGAAACAGATATTGAAGCGGTCTTGGCTTTGAATGGTTGGACTATTTTTCATGCACAAGAACATAGCCTTGAACAGCAGGTTAAAATATTATCTGATGCGGAACGAATAGCGGGCTTCGAAGGATCTGCATTTCATCTGTTGGTTTTGCTGGATCAAATCCATGCGCGAATTGACATATTCTCGCGGGGATCATCGATAAATCGCAATTTCGATCTGATCGCGCAAGCGAAGCGGCTTGATCAAAGAGTTCATGGTGTCGCGATGGAGCAAATTTCAGGTGCGCGGTCATTTTCACGATACAGGATCGGAGATCTGGATGAGGTGGTCGCGAAGTTAGCTGCGGCTTGAATCGGGTCTTTCCGGAGCAAACAGCCTTGTGCGCCGTTATCTGAGGGAATTGCATAAGGATGAACATTTTGCACCCTCTGCTTACGTGCGTCAGTGTTGTAACAGCAGGCTTGCTGGCCGCTGCAAACGCTTCCGCCCAACCCCAACAACGCCTGTCGCTCGATTTCGACCAGCAACAGGCCATGAAAGCCAAAGGTGCGACCGCCATCCTCGACCCGCGCACCAATCAGGAATTTCGCGCCACCATCGACAAGGGCACGCGCGCGGCGGAGCGGCCTCAACTCGTTTCTCAAGCCTGTCATACGCCGCCCAGTTGCCTGCGCGTCTCGCTTGACCCCAGCGCCAAGGGCGCGGCGAAAAACAAGATCATGTACAGCTTCTGGTCCCATTATAAACCGCTGCCGGGTGGTGAGCAGGGGCGGATGGTCATTGGCGACGATCGGGTGACGCGCATCCGTTTCGCCATGAAGCTGGGCGAGGATTATGACACGCCCCCGCACCAAATGATCCATTTCCAGATTTTCCAGCCCAAGGAAAAGGGGAAGGTGAACAAGGTCAAGAGCGTCAACCCCGGCGGCCCGATCCTGTCGCTGCGCATCGTCCCGCAATCCCGGCGCAAGAATAAATCGTCCGGCGTCGAGGAGTTCATCATCGTCGCCCGCAGCCCCGACGCGCAGAACCTCAAATATTATGACAAGCGGGACGCGGGCGTGCTGTTCCGCGGACAGGTGCGCAAGGGGCAGTGGAATGACTATTCCTTCGTCCTGCAATCGGATGACCGGAATGGCGAGATGATCGGGCGCGTCGGCTTCTGGCTGAACGACGTCAAGAAGTTCGACCGACCCGTCGAATGGGGCTTCGATCCCGCCCGCTATGGCGTCAGTCCGAAGCTCGGCTTCGAACTGGGCAGCTATCGCAGTGCCGATCCCAGCGGCCACCAGACCGTCTATTTCGACGACATCCGCCTCGACCGCTGACGGCTTGCTAAAGCGCATAAGAAAAGCCCGCCGGCGCATTGCTGCATCGGCGGGCTCTTTTTGCGCCTGTGACAGCGCGGTGGGCTTGGGAGCCGCACCCTAAATAGGTGCGGCCCCGGCATTTTCAAAGGGCTCAGCCCTCGTCGCTCTGCTGCAGGTAATCGCCTGCGTCGGCGTCGGTGCCGTGGGCTTCCCCTTCGACCATCGCCAGCGGATCATTGCCGATCGCCGCTTCAGGACCCTGCGCCAGTTCGGCGGCATGTTCCTCGGCAGCGGTCTTGGGCGCGATCAGATGCGCTTCGTTCGACACCCGCAGCGCGGCCCGCAGCGCCGCGTCACGCGACGAGGCGGCGACCCGCATCCGGTTCATGCCAGCGCCCGTGCCCGCCGGGATCAGGCGGCCGACGATGACATTTTCCTTAAGGCCCACGAGCGTGTCCTTCTTGCCCTGGACAGCCGCTTCGGTGAGGACGCGAGTGGTTTCCTGGAAGGACGCGGCCGAGATGAAGGACCGGGTCTGCAGCGACGCCTTGGTGATGCCCAGCAGCACCGGCTTGCCTTCGGCCGGCTGCATGCCAGCGCCCAGCTTGGCGTTCACTTCGTCCATTTCCTCGCGGTCGACCTGCTCGCCCACCAGCAAGGTGGTATCGCCCGACACGGTGATCTCGACCTTTTGCAGCATCTGACGAACGATCGTCTCGATATGCTTGTCGTTGATCTTCACGCCCTGCAAGCGATAGACTTCCTGGATTTCCGCGACCAGATATTCGGCCAGCGGCTCGATGCCGAGAACTTCCAATATGTCATGCGGGTCGGGCGAACCGCCGATCAGGTTGTCGCCACGCTTGACATAGTCGCCTTCCTGAACGTCGATCACCTTGCTCTTGGGGATCAGATATTCGACCGGCTCGCCGCCATCCTCGGGATTGATGGCGATCTTGCGCTTCGCCTTGTAATCCTTGAGGAACTGGACGCGGCCCGACACCTTGGCGATGATGGCGTTGTCCTTGGGCTTGCGCGCTTCGAACAGCTCAGCGACACGCGGCAGACCGCCCGTGATGTCGCGGGTCTTGGCCGCTTCACGGCTGACACGCGCCAGCACGTCACCGGCCTGCACCTGCGCCCCATCATCGACCGACAGGGTCGCGCCGATCGCCAGCATATAGCGAGCAGCTTCCCCGGACTGGTCGTCGAGCAGGGTCAGGCGCGGACGCAGATCCTCCTTCGACCGGGCCGATCCGCGATGTTCGGTGACGACGCGCTGGGCGATGCCCGTCGCTTCGTCGGTCTGTTCGGTCAGCGTCTTGCCGTCGATCAGGTCCTGATACTTCACGATGCCCGGCTTTTCGGTGATGACCGGCATGGTGAACGGATCCCATTCGGCAATCCGGTCGCCCTTGGCCACCGCGGCGCCATTTTCGAACAGGATGGTCGCGCCATAGGGCAGGCGATGGGTCGCGCGCTCGCGGCCCTCGCTGTCGATGATCGCGATCTCGCCGTTGCGGGCGAGGCTCAGGCGACGGCCATTCTTGTCGGTGATGGTCGGCATGTCGCGCAGCTCGATTGTGCCGTCCGCCACGCTTTCCAGGTTCGACGTCTCGTTGAAGTTCGCCGCGCCGCCGATGTGGAAGGTCCGCATGGTGAGCTGCGTGCCCG
>NZ_DJDV01000048.1:26088-26557 GCF_002431195.1 Sphingobium sp. UBA5915
GCATGGTGAGCTGCGTGCCCGGTTCACCGATGGACTGCGCCGCGATGACGCCGACCGCTTCGCCGATATTGACCGGCGTACCACGGGCCAAGTCACGGCCGTAGCACTTGGCGCACACGCCCATCTTGCTTTCGCAGATCAGGGGCGAGCGGATCTTCACCGCCTGCGTGCCGATCGCCTCGATCTGCGCGATCATGGCTTCGTCCAGCAGCGTGCCGATCGGGATCACCACGCTATTGTCCTTGGTGTCGACGATATCCTCGGCCGTGGTGCGGCCCAGGATGCGCTCACCCAGCGACGCGATGACGCTGCCGCCCTGGACGATCGCCTTCATCTCCAGCGCCTTTTCGGTGCCGCAATCCTCCTCGACGACGGTGCAATCCTGGCTGACGTCGACCAGACGGCGGGTCAGATAGCCCGAATTCGCCGTCTTGAGCGCGGTGTCGGCCAGACCCTTGCGGGCGCCGTG
>NZ_DJDV01000048.1:26910-27630 GCF_002431195.1 Sphingobium sp. UBA5915
CCATCAGGCCGCGCATGCCCGCCAGCTGCTTCATCTGCGCCTGGCTACCACGCGCACCGGAATGCGCCATCATGTAGATCGAGTTGATCGGCGCCATCCGGCCCGTCTTGGGGTCCTTGGGCTGGGCCTTGATCTCGTCCATCATGGCGTTGGCGACCTGATCACCGCAACGCGACCAGGCGTCGATCACCTTGTTGTACTTTTCCTGCTGGGTGATCAGGCCGTCCTGATATTGCTGCTCATAATCGGCCACCAGCGCCTTGGTCTCGTCGACCATCGTCACCTTGCTGTCGGGGATGACCATGTCGTCCTTGCCGAAGCTGATGCCGGCCTGGAACGCGTGGCGGAAGCCCAGCGCCATGATGGCGTCGGCGAACAGCACCGTGTCCTTCTGGCCGGTGTGACGATAGACCTGATCGATAACGTCGCCGATTTCCTTCTTGGTGAGGAGGCGGTTGACGACGTCGAAGGGCACGCGATGCGACTTGGGCAGGCATTCGCCCAGCAGCATGCGACCGGGCGTGGTCTCATACCGCTTCATATATTGGTTGCCTGCCTCGTCCGTCTGCGGAACGCGGCTGATGATCTTGGAATGCAGCGTCACCGCCTTGGCATAGAGCGCCTGGTGGACTTCCTGCATGTCAGCCAGCAGCATGCCTTCGCCCGGCTCGCCTTCGCGCTCCATCGACAGATAATAGATGCCCAGCACCATGTCCTGCG
>NZ_DJDV01000004.1:0-21828 GCF_002431195.1 Sphingobium sp. UBA5915
TACCGAATTTGTCGTTGCACACCAGGGCATGAGTTGATCGAGTGCGGCACTGCTGTGGCCGCCTGCAAGGCGCTGGAGGGTATCGGCAAGCCAAGTGTGCGGGTTGACGTCGTTGAGCTTCGCGGTCTCGATCAGGGTAGCGATGACGGCCCAGTGGTCGCCGCCATCGTCCGATCCGGCGAAGAGAGCGTTCTTCCGTTTATGCATACCTTTCCATAACAGGAATTATGCGAAGCGCAGGATTATGCGCAGTTCGCCATTCAGTGACCTATGTGGCTCTCGGCTTTGCGCCGCACGCGCTGCGGCATGACTAACTCCCGCTGCACATAATACCGCATCCTCTCCACCCACCATCTGGAGAGGAGCCCTGTCATGAAGTCTGATCTATTGCAGCCGGAGCCGCGTCGCTGGTTGGCGAGCAGTGTCTTCGCGCCCGTCGAAGAGGGGTATGTCAGCTATCTTCGAGCGGGCAGATATCATCCCAACACAGCGCGCGTGTATTTTGCATGCGTTGCCCACTTCGCGAAGTGGGTAACCGATGAAGGTATCAACCTCGCCCAGATAGATGAGGTGGCGCAGCGCCAGTTCCTGGATGCACACCTACCATTTTGCACATGCACTGCGCCGGTTCGCAAAGTGCGCCGCGAGTTGCGCGTCGCTATCCGGCATCTGCTGCATGTGCTTCGCATCGAGGGCCAGATTCGGGCTGCGGAGCAGAGGGATCACATCAGCGGTGAACTGGAGGCCTTCGATCGCCACATGCTCGATGTCGGTGGTCTGGCGGACACGACACGGCGGCAGCGGATCCATATCGTTCGCCGACTGCTCCTCGAGCGGTTTGGCGATGGCGCGATTGCCCCTGAGAAGCTCGAGCCAGCCCTTGTTCGACGGTTTGTCCTGGGCGAAGGCCGTTGTTGGAGTGCTGGTGCCGTGCGCGTCGCTGGCGGCGCAGTCGGCTGCTATCTGAAGTTTCGCAAGATGTTGGGCGACGATGTCGCTGGACTCTTGCGTGAGATCCCGCGCGCCGCGCATTGGCGCTTGGCGGGGTTGCCCGATGTGTTGTCTCCAGCCCAAATTGACGCGGTTCTCGCATCATTCGACGATCATCTGCCCTCCTGGCGACGCGCATATGCGATGGTGAGATGCGTCACCGACCTTGGGCTCCGATGCTCCGAGGTCATAAAGCTTCGGCTCGACGACGTAGACTGGCGGAATGGGATCATTCGGATAGCCAGGACCAAGACGCATTTTACCGATAGCCTTCCATTGCCGGTGGCCACCGGCGACGCGATCGCAGATTATTTGCGCCATGAACGACCGAAGACCCACAACCGCGCGATCTTCGTTCGCCATGTCGCGCCGTATGACGTCCCGATCAGGGCTGGCGTCGCCAAGCATGCGGTAATCGCGGCTTTCGCACGCTGCGGGTGGGATCGGACTGATCCGCACGTCCTGCGTCACAGCATCGCGAGCCGTCTGCTCCGCGACGGCACGCCCATGAAGCACATCGCCGATATTCTGCGTCACCGCAGCCTCGAC
The DNA here is from genome assembly GCF_002431195.1 of Sphingobium sp. UBA5915. Taxonomy (NCBI): domain Bacteria; kingdom Pseudomonadati; phylum Pseudomonadota; class Alphaproteobacteria; order Sphingomonadales; family Sphingobiaceae; genus Sphingobium; species Sphingobium sp. UBA5915. The sequence continues at coordinate 1,540 of NZ_DJDV01000004.1, forward strand.
ACGTCGAAGATCTACACCAAGATCGATCTTGATCGCCTGTCGGCTGTGGCTCTGCCTTGGCCAGGGAGGGCGTGATGATGACGACTATGACAGCACAAGCCGAGGCCTATCTCGCCGAGCGGCGAGCATTAGGGTTTCTCGATACCGGGCCGGGTGCCAGCCAGCTTCATTCCTTCGCCAGATTCTTCGACGGCTCTGGCCATCAAGGTTCCCTAACGACAGATCTCGCGATCGAATGGGCAAAGGGTCATGCTCGTACCCATGAACCGAGGGCGTGGGCGCGTCGGCTCGATGCTATCCGACCCTTCGCCACCTACCTGTTGCGGATGGATCCGGCCACGGAGTTTCCGCAGACCCGGATATTCGGCAAGTCCCAGCGCCGGGCCACCCCGCATATCTACACCGAGGACGAGGTCATGGCGCTGCTTGCAGCGGCACGACATCTCGATCCGGAAGGCAGCCTGCGCCCCGCAGCGTTCGAGGCTTTCTTCGGTCTGATCTCCGCAACCGGCCTGCGTGTGTCTGAGGCGATCAAGCTGCGATGCGCCGATGTGGACCTCGGGAGTCGATGTTTGACCGTTCGGATGACGAAGTTCAGCAAGTCAAGGCACGTGCCCTTCCATCCAACCGTCGCGGCTGCGCTCGCCGACTATGTGGCCGTGCGAGATCGTTTCCTGCCACGTGAGCAGGAAGATGCCTTCTTCGTCTCGACGCCGACACGATCGCTAAAATCGCGCGCCGTGCACTGGACCTTCCAGAGGTTGCGCAACGAGGCGGGGATCGTCGCTCGGGGGGCCTATCCCGACGTCCGCATCCATGATCTCCGGCATACATTTATCTGTCGGCGCATCCAGAGGTGGCAAGCCGAAGGTGCCGATATCGATAACGCGATCGCGGCGCTCTCGACTTACGTCGGCCACACAAAGGTATCCGATACATATTGGTATTTGACCGGCATCCCGGATCTGATGGCTATCGCAGGCGACCGGTTCGAAGATTATGCATTCGGGGAGAGCGGCCGTGGCTGAACATGCGCCTCTCTCATTGCCGACGCTCGTGCAGCGATTCTTTCTCGATCATCTCACGGAACAGCGCGCGGTCAGCGCGCAGACCGTCGCGGCGTATCGGGATACTCTGCGCCTGCTCTTCAACTATGCGGCTACAGTGCTTCGTCGAACGCCAAGCGCTATCACATTGTCCGATCTCGACGCACCATTGTTGCTCGCATTCCTTGATCATCTGGAGAAGGGCCGAGGCAACAGCGTCCGAAGCCGCAATGCACGTCTCGCTGCAATCAGGACGTTCCTTAAATATGCATCGCATTACGACCTTGCGTCGCTGGCCACAATCGAGCGGGCGTTGGCGATACCGTTCAAGCGGTTCGATCGGCCATTGGTCGGCTTTCTCTCACGATCCGAGGTCATCGCCATCATCGAAGCGCCTGACCGGTCCAGTTGGGCCGGCCAACGTGACCGCGCCTTCTTCAGCATGATGTACAATACTGGTGCCCGCGTTTCCGAGATGATCGGCATCCGCTGTCGGGATGTTGTGCTGGAAGGGCAACCCGCAGTGCATTTGTGCGGTAAGGGTCGCAAAGAACGTAGTGTGCCGCTCTGGCGACCGACAGCCGCACTCATCAGATCCTGGCGCCGCCAGATCGGGGATCCCGCTGGCGATAGCATCCTGTTCCCCAACCGTAGCGGTGGCCGTATGACTCGCTCAAACGTCACCCAGCGTTTGGGCCTCGCCGTCGCAATTGCAGGGCGCAAGTATCCGGGACTCCTTGAGCGCCCGGTCACTCCCCATACGGTTCGACACACGACGGCAATGCACCTGCTTCAATCGGGGGTCGATATTACCGTCATTGCACTGTGGCTCGGACACGAGGATACCGCGACGACGCACATGTATGTGGAAGCGGATCTCGCGATGAAGGAACAAGCCCTGATGAAGCTGCAACCAGGAACCGCCACGCCGGGTCGCTTCCGTGCCTCCGACTACCTGATGAGCTTTCTGCAGACATTGTGATTATGTGAAGTTCGGGGCGGCGGGGCCAGCGTAATATCTGGGTCCGCCGGGAGCACCTGCGCATAATCCTGCGCTTCGCATAATTGCGGTTGAGAGCCAGCGGGCGAATCGCTCGCTCGACGGTGTTGGAGTCGATCTCGATACGGCCATCGTCGAGGAAGCGGCTGAGCCCGGTCCAGCGCGTAAGCGCATAACGGATCGCGTCGGCGAGCTTGCCCTTGTTGCTGGTCCTGGCGAGGCTGGCCTCCAGGAACCGGCGGAGATCAGCGACGATGGGCATGCTCAGTTCGTGCCGTGCGGCGCGGCGCTGGTCAGGCGAACGACCGCGTATCTCCTTCTCGACCCCGTAGAGCTGGGCGATGCGGACAAGCGCCTCGGCCGCCACCGGGCGGGAGGTGGCGATCTCGTAAAAGCCGCGCCGGACATGCGACCAGCAATAAGCGAGCTGGACCTGGTTGGATCGGCTGAGCGCATTGTAGCCGGCATAGCCGTCGACCTGCAGCACGCCTGCAAAGCCCGCGAGATGCTCGGATGGTCGCGCCGCCTTGCGGTCAGGTGCGTAGACATAGGCGACGGCGGGCGGATCGGCACCGCCCCAGGGTCGGTCGTCGCGCGCATAGGCCCATAACTGCCCGGTCTTCGTTCTACCGCGTCCGGGATCGAGCACCGGCGCGGTGGTCTCGTCGGCGAACAACCTGGGGCTGCGCTTCAGGTTGGCGAGCAGGTGTTCACGCAGCGGTGTCAGCCACCAGGCAGCGCGGCCGACCCAATCGGCGAGCGTCGAGCGATCCAGCGCGATGCCCTGCCGCGCGTAGATCTGCGCTTGGCGATAAAGCGGCAGATGATCGGCATATTTACTGACCAGCACATGCGCGATCAGCGCCTCGGTTGGTAGCCCGCCCTCGACGATGCGAGGCGGAGCCGGGGCCTGGACGGGCGCCGCCTCGCAGGCGCGACAGCCATAGCGCGGGCGGCGCGTCACCAAGACGCGGAACGTGGTCGGCACGACATCGAGGCGCTCGGCGAAATCCTCGCCAATGACATGCAGCGTGCCGCCGCAGCAGGCACACGCCTTGCTGTCGATATCGATGATCTGCTCGACCCGTTCGAGGTGGGCGGGAAGCCGGCCCCGGTTGAGATTACGTCGCTTGGGCTCGCGATCCGGCGTGACGGACTCGAGCTTTGCCGAGACACGGGCAAGCGCCGCCTCGGTCTCTTCGAAGGCGAGGCTTAGCTGATCTTCGGACAACTGCTCCGAGCGCGCGCCGAAGCGGTGTCGTTGAAGCGCGGCGATGATGCCGGTCAGCCGCTCGATCTCCGCATCGGCTTCGGCGCCGACGCTCCGCAGCGTGGTGATCTGCTGGTCCCGCACGACGATCTCCCGATCGCGCTTGGTGATCTCGCTACGTGCTTCGACGAGCATCGCCTGGAGCTGCGCGGGATCGTCGGGAAGGTCCGCCTCGACCAGCATGAACCGAGTGAATCAGCCCCAGCGCCTCTCGTCAACCAGCGATCTGCGGGGCGACCGGACGACGCCCGGTATGGACCCTGCGCCAGTCCAGTCCCTCCAGAAGAGCGGCCGCCTGTGCCGCCGTCAGCCTCATCACGCCGTCCTGGATGGCGGGCCATTGGAAGCGGCCCTGCTCAAGCCGCTTGTAACTCAGGTCGGAGTGCAGGTGATTCGCTGATATCGCGGCAGCTTGTCATCATCACCCACCCGTTCCACCCATATTCCGGGCAACGGGCCGTCTGTGTCGGTGAGCGTGTCAACCGGGCTGGCAAGCGGCTGTTGCTGCGCTTCGAGGATGGCCGGATATCCCCGGTTCCTCTGCAATGGACCGATGTCGTGGTTCCCGACTTCGCGGTTGTCGCGGGAAGCGGGCTTGCGTTGTGCGGGTTCGCCGATCTGTTGGAGCTCGCCCGGCTCGTAGAGGGGCTCGTCGCGCGAGAGAGGGCCGCGAAGCCGAAGTCGCGTAAGGATAATTATGCCGCGCATGTAAAGCAAATAACGCCACGGAGTCCGTGGAGCCTTCGATAAAGTCTGGATTACGTGCGGGGACAGCCGTGATTCGTCCGGGTAGAATGCCTTGACGATGCGGGAAGGAGCGGCATATTGTATATTACATCATGTCCGTCAATGTGGGAGCCCATGCGTGTCGGAAACCCTCAGGCGCAAGCGATCGAAGGCCAGCGCTCTGGCGGAGGACGGTGCCCTCAATCCGGCTCCCGCAAAGGTCGGCGATCCGAAGTTCCAGGAGGACGGCTTCTTCGATCCTCGCGACATTGTGCAGGTGAAATACGAGATGTTGCGGCGCGTATCCGTCGACAAGATGTCGGTGAAGGAGGTGTCCGGGGAATATGGCGTCTCCCGGCCAACTTTTTACCAGGCGAAGACGGACTTCGAGGGTGCCGGCATAGCCGGCCTCGTGCCCGGAAAGCGCGGACCTCGCGGCCCGCACAAGATCCAGAGCGATGTACTGGCCTTTCTCAAGCGGCAGGTGAGCCCCGGCGAACCCATCCGGGCGCGCGAGCTGACGAGCCTCGTCCGGATCGAGTTCGGCCTCGATGTCCATCCCAGGACGATCGAGCGCGCGCTTGGTGGAAAAAAAACGGTGTGACCGGCGGCGAGCAGCGGCATTGCGCGATGCAATCCCGCGCTCCGGCGGAGCAATACGAACTGCTGCGCGCAGCCGCGCTCGGCATGGCGCTGCCGCCAGAGGCGCGCAGCGGCCTTACCCTCCTACTGCGTCGTGGCATGTGGGCGTGGGTCCGCGCCATCCTGCCGGTCGCTATCCGACAACCGCCGGCGACTCTGCCAATGGTTGGCCTCCCGGCTATGGACAAAACTTCCGAGCGACGCGCGGTCGTCCACTTGCTCGCCGCCATGGTGATGGCGGTCTCTGAACGGAGAACAGCATGAACGGGATGCTCAAGGTGCAATCGCATCACCTCGAACGGGCCGCTTACCTCTACATCCGGCAGTCATCGATGCGACAGGTCATCGAGAACGTCGAGAGCACCAGGCGCCAATATGGCCTTCGCGGCCGTGCGATCGGCCTCGGATGGCGCGACGATCAGGTCATCGTCATCGACAGCGATCAGGGCGAATCCGGTGCTTCAGCATCGTGGCGCGAAGGCTTCCAGCATCTGGTGTCCGATGTCGGCATGGGACGCGCGGGGATCGTCATGGGGCTGGAAGTATCCCGCCTGGCCCGAAACAATGCCGACTGGCATCGGCTGCTGGAAATCTGCGCTTTGGCCGACACGCTCATCCTTGACGAAGATGGCGTGTACGATCCGGCCAACTTCAACGACCGCCTTCTTCTGGGCCTCAAGGGCACGATGAGCGAAGCCGAGCTGCATGTGATCAAGGCCCGATTACGCGGCGGCATCCTCAACAAGGTGCGCCGCGGCGAATATCGTTGCGTCTTGCCGACCGGCTTTGTCTATGACGAGGCGGGCGACGTGACGCTCGACCCGGACACCCAGATCCGCGAGACGATCGACCACTTCTTCGAGACGTTCTCGCGGGTCGGGTCCGCCAGCCAGACCGTCAAGGCGTTCGCCAGGGAAGGGCTGCTCTTTCCGTCGCGGCTCCGCAACGGGAAGCAGGTCGTGTTCCAGCCCCTGACCATATCGACCACCATGCGCACGCTGCACAATCCTCGCTACGCGGGCGCCTATGCCTATGGCCGGCGCCTCTACCGCCGGACCGTCGATGGGAAAAAGCAACTGCGCAAGCGCGAGCCCGATGAATGGCTCGCCTGCATTCCGGACGCTCATCCCGGTTACATCAGCTGGGAGAAGTTCCAGCACAATCTCAAGCTGCTCGAGGCCAACGGCCGCAGTTATGACACCGCGCGCGCCTCGCCACCGCGCGAGGGCTCGGCATTGCTGCAGGGGCGTGTCCTATGCGGGCGTTGCGGCGCCCATATGCGCGTCCATTATGCCGCCCGACGCGGCCAGGTGGATACCTGGTATGTCTGCAATCGGGCCTATGCTTCCCGCGGCGAACCACACTGCCAGACGATCGCGGGCTGGCCCATCGACGAAGCGATCGGCGAACTGATCGCCACGGAAATGACCCCCACCGCAGTCGAACTGGCGCTGGAGATCGGCAAGGAGATCGAAGCTCGCCACGACGAAGCGGACCGGCTCCGGCTTCGTGCCGTCGAACGCGCCCGGATCGACGCCGATCTTGCACAGCGCCGGTTCATGCTGGTCGACCCGAATAATCGACTCGTCGCTGACACCCTCGAACGCGAATGGAACGACAGGCTGCGGGTGCTGGCCGGCGTCCAGGAAGAACGGACCCGTGCCCTGCTCGACGACCGCCTCATGGTGGATGATGCTATCCGCGATCGTCTGATCGCCATGACCACCGACTTCAAGACGGTCTGGCGCGATCCGGCCCTGCCGAACCGCGAGCGCAAGCGGTTGCTTGCTCATATCGTCGAAGACGTCACCCTGCTCAAGCTCCCCGCCGACGGAGAGACTCGGGTCCACATCCGCTTCAAAGGCGGGAAAACTGACACATTGACCACCCAAAACCCCAAATCCTCGGCGCAGCAGGTCAAGACCCGGCCCGAGATCGTCGAACTGGTCGACACCCTTCTCGAAGATCATATCTGCGCCGAGATCGCCGGCATCCTGAACGCGAAGGGCATACGCCCCGGCGGCTCGGCGCGACGGGATCAGGCCAACGCGCAGTTCACCGATCTGCGCGTCATCTATCTGGTCAAGCAATATCGCCTTCGCTCTCGCTACGACCGGCTGCGCGACCGGGGCATGCTGACGAAAGCTGAAGCGGCATCAAGACTCGACATCACCGAGGGCACCCTGGTGAGGTGGGCGAAATATGGCCTCGTCACCCAACATGCGTGCGATGGCTCTCGCCACCTCTACGAAGCGCCCAGGCCGAACGTCCCGGCCAAGCAATGTAGCCGATGGAACCGCCTCGCCGACCGGGCAGCCGCACTCGAAAACGCCGTCTCGTCAAAATGCTCGGATCACACGGAAAGGGCTGCTCTATGAAACCAGTTAGTTGGCCATCATCCACAGCCCGGTCCCGTCCCACCAAACCAGCTTGACCCGGTCGGCGCGCTTGGCGCGAAAGACGTGGACAACAACCGAAAACGGGTTGGCGCCATACTCGGCCTTCACCAGCGCCGCGAGCGAATCCGCGCCTTTGCGAAAATCCACCGGCTTGGTTGCCACCATGACGCGCGCATCGCCGCCCGGACCGATCATCGCGCCGTCTTAAGCGCGTCGATCACCGCCGCGATCACGCCCGCATCCGCACCTCGCGCGATCTTCACCGCTACGCCGTCGATCTCCAGTTCGACCGCCGTCGCCTCCCACGCCCGTCGGGCGCGCCGCTTGCGGACAACAGGCGTCCGTCCGGGTGCAACTGACATGCTCGGCGGATCGATCACCGCCGGGACGAAAAACGGCTCCGGCTCCGACACTAACGTCGATACAATGTCGGCGGCCTGCGCCGCACGCCGAAACTCGTGGCGCCAGGTGAAAAGCTGCGATGGTGCCAGCGCATGCCGCCGCGCCACGGCGCTGACGCTCTCCGCGCCCGAATAGCTCTCCGCGATGATCGCGGCCCGCGTCTCATCACTCCACTCGCGACGATGCCCCGCGCCCGTGAACACCTCAAACCGACGAACCGGCTTCGTGCCAGCATCGTTACATGACATCGTCATGGCTATAATCCCTTAGCGAAGGGATCTTCCGTCGACGACTATGCCGCCTTCCGCAATGTGGAGGCGAAACAGCGCTTACATTATACCACCTTAAGCAGTACGATCACTTAGTCATTATATCATGGGGCATGCCTCCCATGATTGATGGCCCAATCCGTCGATATGTCTCGACCGGCGCTGCCGCACTCCTCGCTCGGCCACGCAACACAGTCGGCCCTCCGACCAACTTGAAAGGAGCCGTGCTCATGCGCAACAACACTGGCCGGCCTCGTGCTGCCGCTGGATAAAAGGCAGTGCTCAGATCACCTCAAGCTACTTCCAAACTATCGAACCCCTGATATATCAAAGATACTGCCCTTCTTCAGGTAATAACTCGGTGTCGATCTGGGATTGCGCGCCCCGTGGATAGCGAGCGCCTTTCACGTTTTCAGCGGCGAAGATATCATCGATTGACGCGTTCGTTTCAGATGACGGGCCGATCCCAGCGGCCAACACGTTTTCATCAAGGTGCGCGATATTGCGCGTACCCGGGATGGGGATGAGGAAGGGTCGCCGGGACAAGAGCCAGCCGAGCGCCAACTGCGCGGGAGTATGCCCTGTCTGTTTCGCCAGTAAGGCAAATCGTTCGAACAGCTGGAGATTTGAAGATAGGTTGGGTTCAACAAAGCGCGGCATGGTCGCCCGGATATCCCCGCGCGCATAGGAGTCGTCGAACACGGCGCCTGCAAGGAAACCTCGTCCGACCGGAGAAAAGGCGACGAAGCCTATGCCCAGCTCTCCGCATGTATCGAGAACCGCGATCTCCGGGTTGCGAACCCAAATGGAATATTCGCTCTGTACAGCTGCGATGGGATGTACCGCATGGGCGCGACGGATTGTCGCGGCGGACATTTCCGACAGTCCAATCTCGCTGATCTTGCCGGCCTCCTTTGCCCGCACCAGCGCGCCGACGGACTCTTCGATAGCGACGTTTCTATCCAGCCGATGAAGGTAATAAAGATCGATATGATCGGTGCGCAGCCTCGCGAGCGCCGCATCAAGCGTTCGGCTTATCGCCGCCGGGCTGCCGTCCAGCCCACGCTTTCCCTCGAAGGTGTCGAGTACGCATTTGCTGGCCAGCGTGAATTCGCGCCGACGGTGCATGACCGCCGTGCCGAGCAATCGCTCGTTGGCGCCGCCGCCATACAGCGCCGCAGTGTCAAGCAGCGTGACGCCTCTGTCGAGCGCGTGGTTTAACAGTCGAGCGCCCTCGCTCTCCGTAGGAGGCATGCCATAAGCGTGGCTGAGATTCATGCAGCCAAGGCCGATCGCCGAGACGTTGAACGGACCCAGGACGCGCGTTGGGAGGCCGGTCATGCAGGCAACCGGAGATCAGAGCGGCAGGCCAACATAATTCTCCGCGATGCTGGTCTGGGCTGCCTCAGAAGACGCGATGTAGTCAAGGTCGGCGATCTGCATCCGCCTTTCGAACCTGTTCTGGTCGGGAAAGCTGTGCATGAGCCTGGTCAGGGTCCAACTGAAGCGCTCCGCCTTCCAGATCCTGGACAAGGCGCGGTCCTGATAAGCCAGCAGTCCATCGTCTTTGCCCTGACGATAAAAGTCGATCAATGCGTCGGAGAGATAGGCCACGTCGGAGGCCGCGAGATTCAATCCTTTGGCCCCCGTCGGCGGCACAATATGTGCGGCATCGCCAGCCAGGAACAATCGGCCATGGCGCATCGTCTCGAACACATAGGACCGCAGCGGCGCGATCGACATTTCCAGTGCCGGGCCACGGGTTACCCCGTGCCTGGACAGTGGATTGAACCGCGCTTCCAGCTCATCCCAAAGCCGCGATTCGGGCCAGTCTTCAAGACGCTCGCCCTGTGCGACCTGGATATAATAGCGGCTGCGTGTCGGTGAACGCATTGAGGCGAGAGCAAAGCCCCGCGGGCCATTGGCGTAGATCAGCTCGTCATGGCACGGCGGCACATCGGCAAGGATGCCGAGCCAGCCGAACGGGTATTCATGGTGATATTCGCGCGCCAGCGCCGCCGGTATCGCGCGGCGCGAAGGGCCATGGAAGCCGTCACAGCCGGCGATGAAATCGGCCCGGATCGTCTGCGCGACCCCATCCTTGGTGAAGGTGACGCTGGGTTGCGAGCCATCGACCTCGTGCGGAACCAGATCGCCCGCTTCGAAGATGATCTCGAGGTCGCGCGCGGGCGCCGCTGCGATCAGATCCCGGGTCAGTTCGGTCTGACCATAGACTGTGACATGCCTGCCGGTAAGCGCCTTGATGTCAATCCGCACCAGCCTGTCGCCATCGGCGAGGTTGAAGCCGTCCTCGACCAACCCCTCTGTATCCATGCGCGCGTCGATGCCGAGGCGGCGCATGATGTCTGTGGTCACGGTTTCGAGCACGCCGGCGCGAATTCGGCTCTCGACATAGTCGCGGGCCTGTCGCTCGAGGATCACGCAATCGATCCCTTCGGCGCGCAGCAGGTGGCCGAGCATGAGCCCCGCCGGACCCGATCCGATGATCGCGACCCGGGTGTGGCGCGCGCTCACTGGTGTACCTCCCGGCTGTTGGACGCGAAGCCGCGTAGCGGCGTAGTGTTCAACAGCCGGAGCATCTGCCGTGACGACCAAGTGCGCTCGCCGTTCGACGGCCCGCATGAGACCCGTTGCACGGCAGGTGCCGGGAGACCGCAACGGACAACAGGGTGATGCGCCAGTGCTTGCCGGCCGGAGCGCCAATCAGTGAGCGATCCGCCCGATCTCCCAGCTCGGGTGCTGCTACGCCAATTTGAGGAGATCAGCATATGGCTTATCATGCCGGACTGGACTGGGGTGGCGCGAGCCACGCCATCTGTGTCGTCGACGATAGCGGCCAGATCATGGCTCGTTGTGAGGTTCGCCATGACGCGGCGGGCCTTACGGCGCTGCTGGCGTCGCTGCGCAAGATCGCCCCGCCGACGGACGTGCCCATCGCAATTGAGCGTCCCACGGGGCTGCTCGTCGACACGCTGATCAAGGCGGGCCATCCGGTCATCCCGATCCATCCCAACGTCGTCAAAGCCTGCCGTCCGCGATACCGCGCCGCAGGCGGTAAGTCCGATCCCGGTGATGCCTATATGCTCGCCGATATCCTGCGCACCGATGGACATCGGTTCCGTCCGCTCAGTCCCATCTCCGACGATATTCGCGCATTGCGGGTGCTGGTGCGCGGCCGGGATGATCTCGTCGACCAACGGACTGCTCTCGCCAACCAGCTGCGCAGCCTGCTCGACAGCTTCTGGCCCGGTGCTGCTGCTATCTTTGCTGCTATCGACAGCCCTATCGCTCTTGCCTTCATCGGCCGCTATCCCACACCCGAAAGCGCTGCCCGCCTCGGCGAGAAGCGGCTCGCCAGCTTCCTGGCTCAGCACAGCTATTGCGGGCGCCGTTCCCCTGCCCAACTCCTCGACCGACTTCGGGACGCGCCAGCCGGGCATGCCTAGGACGCCGAAGCTGACGCGAAGGGAGAACTCGCCCGCGCCCTCGCCACGCTGCTCGAACAGCTCATCTCCCAAATTGCCAAATTGTCCGCGCGCATCGAGCACACCGTCGCCCAGCTCCCGGACGGACAGATCGTCATGTCCTTCCCGCGTGCCGGCCGTATCTGTGCCGCCCAGATCCTTGCCGAGCTCGGCAATGTCAGAGATCGTTACCTCTCCGATGACCAACTCGCCGCAGAAGCCGGCGTTTGCCCGGTTACCCACGCCTCCGGCAAAAGCCGAGGCGTCGTCTTCCGATGGGCGTGCAACCACCGACTTCGCAAAGCCATTACCTGCTTCGCTGACAATTTCCGGCATGCCTCGCCATGGGCCGCCGACATCTACGCGCGGGCTAAAACAAGAGGCTGCACCCACCAACACGCCACAAGAATCCTCGCCCGCGCGTGGGTTCGAATCCTCTGGAGAGCCTGGCAAAATCAGACCAAATACGACCCCGATATCCATCAAGGCGCCATCAAATTCGCCGCGTGACACATCAGGGGTGGACACAGGGTGTCTCATGGCACCAGCTGCTTTTCGAGATCGCCGAGGACGCGGTAGCAGTCGAGCACCTTGCCGACCGAACTGTTGGGTTCTCGTCCCTCGTTTATCGCAGCGATGAACTCGCGGTCCTGCAACTCGATGCCATTCATCGACACGTCGACGCCGCTGACGTCGATCGGCTCCTCCTTGCCGTTCACCAGATCATCATAGCGGGCGATGTAGGTGCCGGTGTCCCCGATATAGCGGAAGAAGGTCCCGAGCGGTCCGTCGTTATTGAAGGACAGCGACAAGGTGCAGATCGCGCCGCTCTCGCTCTTGAGCTGGATGGACATGTCCATCGCGATGCCGAGTTCCGGATGGATGGGTCCCTCGATCGCGTTCGCCTTGACGATCGGCCCCGCCTGATAGGCGAAGAGGTCGACGGTGTGCGCGGCATGGTGCCAGAGCAGGTGATCGGTCCAGCTGCGCGGCTCGCCCTTGGCGTTGATGTTCTTCCGCCTGAAGAAATAGGTCTGCACGTCCATCTGCTGGATTTTCATTTCGCCCGCTACGATCTTGTTATGCACATATTGATGGCTGGGATTGAAGCGGCGGGTATGCCCGACCATGCAGACAAGTCCGGACTCCTTCTGCTTGGCGGCGACCGCTTCGGCGTCGGCCCAACTGTCGGCGAGCGGGATCTCGACCTGAACATGCTTGCCCGCATCCATGCAGGCGATGGCCTGGCTTGCGTGTATCTGCGTCGGCGTGCAAAGGATGACCGCATCGACATCATCGCGAGCGAGCGCATCCTCGAGATGCTCCGAACTATGCGCCGCCCCATATCTGGCGGCGACGGCGGCCGCCTGCTCGCCGGTGTGGCTGATAATCGAGACGATCTCGACGCCGTCGATCTGCTGAAGACCGTCGAGATGCTTTTCACCGAAGGCGCCGGCGCCGGCCAGGGCTATACGCATGGAATATTCCTTTTGTCTTGCTGTCAGCCGCCAGGCTCGAGCACGATGTGCCCGACCGCGGTGTTGGATGCGGGAACGTGATAATGGCGGTGCAGCGCGCGAACGTCCGGCCCAAGCCCGCCGCGCATGATCAGCCACATGACCATCTCGATCCCCTCGGACCCGGTTTCGCGCAGATATTCGATGTGCGGTATCTGTCGAAGGCGCTGGGGATCTTTGACGAGGTCGTCGAGAAAGCGGTTGTCCCACGCCGCATTGATCAGGCCGGCGCGCGGCCCCTGCAACTGGTGGCTCATGCCACCCGTGCCCCAGATCTGAACGTTCAGATCTTGAGGATAGCTCTGCACCGCACGCGCGATCGCCTCGCCCAGCGCATAGCAGCGATTGCCCGAGGGCGGCGGATAGGTGACAACGTTGACGGCCAAAGGCACGACCTTGCACGGCCAGGCTTCGGGTTGCCCGAACATCAGGCTCAGGGGCACGGTCAGGCCGTGATCGACGTCCATCCTGTTGACTATCGTCAGGTCGAACTCGTCGAGAATGCAGGACTGCGCGATGTGCCAGGCGAGATCCGCGTCGCCGATTACGTCGGGCACCGGCCGCGGTCCCCAGCCTTCGTCCGCGCTCTTGTACCGTTCGGCACACCCGATCGCGAACGTCGGGATGAAATCCATGTCGAACGCCGTGGCATGATCATTGTAAACCAGGATCACCACGTCGGGTCTCTGGGCAGCCTCCCAGGCGCGAGTCCAGGCGAACCCGGCAAAACACTCCTTCCAGTAGGGCTCCTGCGTCTTGCCATGATCGATCGTCGCGCCCAGCGCCGGGATATGGCTGCTGGCGACGCCGGCGGTGATGCGCGCCATCAATAGGGTTCCTTCTTGGAACGTAGGCCGACCGGCGAGCGGCCTCCGGCAATCATCATCGCCTGATATTCCTCCGCCGGCATGCCGGTCATGGTGCCGACCGCCTGCAGGAAGCTGATATTGTCGGTGAAGAAGACCTTGGCGAGAAAGTAGATGTTGCCGCCTTCATCCAGCGCTGCGTTGTAGTCGCGGTTCAGCACCGCCTGCTTTTGCGCCTCGGTCATCGGCCATTCGTCCAGATAGGCGCGCTCGTCGGTCTTGAAGCGTTCGCGATTTTCGGGCTTCATCAGCGTCATGCAGAACTGGTTGAGCCAATAGCCCTTGCGCGCGCGGGCGGTGGTGAAAACGCGGGTGCCGGGGATGTCCTCCAGCTCGGCCAGATATTCGTGGATGTCCTGCCGCTTGGGATTCTCGATAGTCATCGCCCGCTCGCCTTCAGGATCGCGTCAAGGCGCGGGAAGACACGCCGGGCATTGCCCTCGAAGATCGCGTCGCGTACGTCTTCGGGGATATCGAGGGCATCGACATAGCGTTTGGTGTCGTCGAAATAATGGCCGGTGGTCGGGTCGATGCCGCGGACCGCGCCAACCATTTCCGAGCCGAACAAGATGTTCTTTGTCTCGATCACGTCAGCCAGCAGATTGATTCCCGGTTGGTGATAGACGCAGGTGTCGAAGAAGATATTGTTCATCAGATGGGTGTCGAGCGCCGGCTTCCTGAGCATGTCGGCCAGGCCGCGATAACGCCCCCAATGATAGGGCACCGCGCCGCCGCCATGCGGGATAATGAAGCGCAGCGTAGGAAAATCGGCGAAAAGGTCGCCTTCGAGCAATTGCATGAAGGCGATGGTATCGGCGGCGATATAATAGCCTCCGGTCGCGTGCATCGCCGGATTGCAGCTGCCCGAGACATGGATCATCGCCGGCACGTCCAGTGTGACCATCTTCTCGTAAAAGGGATACCAGTAGCGGTCGGTCAGTGGTGGAGACGTGAAATGGCCGCCAGCCGGATCGGGATTGAGGTTGCAGCCAATGAAGCCGAGCTGCGTCACGCAACGCTCCAGTTCGGCGATCGAGTTGGTCATGTCGCTGCCGGGCGACTGCGGCAGCATGCACACGCCTGCGAAGAAATCCGGATAGAGGCCGACGACGCGCGCGATCAGATCGTTGCAGCGAGTCGCCCACTCCTTCGCCATGGCGGCATCGCCGACATGCGGGGCCATGGCCGACGCGCGCGGCGAGAAGATCGTCATGTCCGCCCCGCGCTCTCTTATGAGTCGCAGTTGGTTGGACTCGATCGTCTCGCGGATCTCGGCGTCGCTGATGTCGGGATAGGGCGGCGTGGGTTGACCGGCCTGGTAGGCGGCCGTCTGCGCCTCGCGCCAGCTGTCATGCCCCTTGGGCAGCACGGTGTAGTGGCCGTGGCAATCGATCACCAGGGTCATGCCGCTTCCCCTTGCCGGGACGGGATGGCCAAGGCCGCCAGCTTTGGCGCCAGGCCCTCTGGAATAAGTGGCATCCGCAAAGCCCCGATCGCTCGCTGGCAGGCAACGGTGACTCGGGTCATTGCGCTACCGGTGCCAAGATGGTCGAGCGTCTTGACGACCTCCTCCATCTCGGCCGCCCGTCGCAGGCCGTGAACCATCATGCGGTCGAGATGATAGTCGGCACGCGCATCCCAATGCCTGGAAGTCTCGCTGGCATCGAGCGAGGCCAGCACTTCATCGCGCACGCCCGCCGCCTCCGCCGCGACAAGGCATTCGGCGGTCAGCGCCTCGAGGCCTTTCACCATCACCGACCGGATCATCTTGACTGACGAAGCCCGACCCACGGCCTCGCCGACGACACGAATGCTGGTAAAGCCGAGGGCCGCCAGCCTTTCCGCGGCCCCGCTCGCCCTGACGCCGCTCAGCAGCAGCGGCACGGCGAGGCGCGCGGGATCGACCGGCGCCATCACCGCGACATCGACATAATGTCCACCGGCAGCTTCGATCAGCTTGGCGGCTGCCAATTTGGTCTGTGGCGCGACGCTGTTCATGTCGCAATAAAGCGTGCCACGCTTGAGAAGGCGCGCGGAGGCTTGCGCGGCGACCAGCGCCTGGTCGGCAGTGACCAGCGACAGCAGGATGTCCGCACCATCGACGGTATCCGCCATATTATCCTGGCCCGCCACGCCTGCGGCGGCATAGTCGGCCAGCTTGTCAGCGCGATGCTGTAGGAGGAGCGTCTTGATGTCAAAGACGCGTGCTCGCGATGCCCACGCTCCGGCCGTTGCGAACGTGCGCCCCGCCTCGCCAAATCCAATCAGTCCGAATGCCTGCTCCATGTGTCGTGGTCTAGGAGAGGCCGGCGGCGCGTCGCCAATCGATTCCCATCGTTCACTATAAGCAATTACGAATTCTAAGGGGATTCGGAGACGTACCGGGCCTGTTGGGTGAGATCCGTGATGAACCGCTCCTGCATTGGTGTGGGGCGCCAGTCTGCTCGGCATGTTATGCCGATCGTGCGGCGCACGTCGCCCGGTGCATCTCCCAGTTTCACGAGCCAGCCCGCTTCGAGTTCCACGGCGACCTGATCGGGCGAAAGCACGGTCAGGAAATCGGTCTGCACGACCAATTGCCTTATTGTGATGACCGACCCGCATTCGATCGGAACATGGGGCGGTATGACGGGAACAGATTCGAACATCCGCCGCCACAGGGTCCTGAGCGGCGTGCCTTCGGCAGCGACAATCCACGGATATGAGAGAAGATCGACGGGTTTCAACCGGCCCTGTCGCGCCACCAACGGATGCCCGGGACGCGCGAGGATCACAGGCCGGTCGTCGAACAGCGGCATCTGATGCAGATCGGCTCCCGGAGATGGCTCGCGCAGGGCGCCGATCATGAAATCGATGTCGCCGTCACGCAGAGGCCCGATCAACTCGGCATGGGAGCCTTCCGCGATCGCGAGGTCGACTTCGGGATGTTGCCTGTAAAATGCAGCGATAGCATTGGGCAGCAACCTGGCACGCGACAACGGCATGGCGCCGATGACGATCTGTCCGACCTCCAATCCCCGCAACGCCGCGATTTCGGCGATAGCCGAGCGCAGTTCCGCGAGCGCCAGCCGAAAATTGCGGGCAATCTCCGCGCCGCGGCGCGTCAGCATCACGCCCCGCCCGCGCCGGTCGACAAGTCGGCTCCCCATAGCAAGCGAAAGGTCGGCGACCGCGCGGTGCAGCGACGCCTCGGCAAGACCTGTCGAAAGCGCGGCGGCGGCATAGCTTCCGGTCCGTGCCAGCGCCACGAACGCGCGGATCTGCGCCGCGGTCGCGTGCTTGCTGCCGATGAGCCGGAGTGCGTTGTCGGCACGTGACACCAGCAGCCGCGCCGCGGGCGTCGGCGCCATTCCGCCTGCCATGCGGTCGAACAGACTGGCGCCCAACTGGGCCTCGAGCTTGGCGATCCCCTGGGTGATCGCCGGCTGGGTCAAATTAACCGAGCGCACCGCCGCACTGATGCTCCCGCTTCGCACGACGGCGGTCATGGCCATCAGGTGGCGGATATTAAGATGATCCTCTTTCACGGTAGAAGGATTAGCAAAATCTTATTGGGTTTGCACGAGTTCGGATTTGCCTTGGAAGGGGCGTGGTTGCCATCAGCGGCGCTGACAGGAGATCGTCATGGCGGGTTTGGTCGTACAGAATATCGAACGGGTTCCGCTCGACGTGATCGACGCGCTGGGCAAATGTGGCGTCGCGACCGTTCACGAGGCGCAAGGCCGCATCGGCCTCCTCGCCCCGCATATGCGGCCGATTTATCCGGGCGCCCGGATCGCGGGCAGCGCGATCACCATCTCCGCGCCGCCCGGCGACAACTGGATGATCCATGTCGCGATCGAGCAGCTCCAGGAAGGTGACATCTTGTTGCTCGCGCCGACGAGCCCTTGCACGGACGGCTATTTCGGCGACCTGCTCGCGACCTCGGCGCTGGCGCGGGGCTGCCGTGGCCTGGTGATCGACGCCGGTGTCCGCGATGTGCGGGACCTGAAGGAAATGAACTTCCCGGTCTGGTCGAAGGCCGTTCACGCCCAGGGCACGATCAAGGCGACACTTGGCTCGGTCAATGTCCCCGTCGTCTGCGCCAACGCCTTGGTCAACCCCGGGGACGTGGTCATTGCCGATGATGACGGCGTGTGCGTCGTAGCGCGTGTCGACGCGAAGTCCGTACTGGAGAAGGCGCTGGCGCGCGAAGCGAATGAGGAGACCAAACGCAAGCGTCTCGCGGGGGGCGAACTGAGTCTCGATATTTACGATATGCGCGGGCGCCTGTCGGAAATGGGCCTGAAATATGTCTGAATCCGTGCGGTGCATGTGGATGCGCGGGGGAACGTCGAAGGGTGGCTATTTCCTGAGAGAGGAGCTCCCCGCCGATGCCGGTGCCCGTGACGCCTTTCTGCTGCGCATCATGGGATCGCCCGATCCGCGCCAGATCGACGGCATGGGCGGCGCCGATCCGCTGACCAGCAAGGTTGCGGTCGTCAGCAAGTCGATCCGCGCCGGAGTCGATGTCGATTATCTTTTCCTGCAGGCGTTCGTCGATCAGGCAATCGTTAGCGATGCCCAGAACTGCGGCAACATCCTGGCCGGGATCGGTCCGTTCGTCATCGAGCGGGGACTGATCACTGCGAAGGACGGCGAAACACAGGTCAGGATCTTCATGGAGAACACTGGCCAGATCGCGGTCGCGACGGTCGCCACGCCCGGCGGCAAGGTCAGCTATGCGGGCGAAGCCCGGATCGACGGCGTACCCGGTACGTCGGCGGCGATCCCGCTCGAATTTCGCGACACGGCGGGTTCGACTTGCGGGGCGCTACTGCCAAGCGGCAACCCAATCGATATGGTCAACGGCGTTCCGGTGACGCTGATCGACAACGGCATGCCATGCGTGGTGATGAAGGCGACAGACGTCGGCGCGACCGGCTATGAAAGTCGCGAGGAGCTTGATACCGCGACCGAACTGAAGTCGAAGATCGAGGCGATCCGCCTTGCTGTCGGCGCCCGGATGAATCTGGGCGACGTCAGCGGCAAGTCGGTGCCCAAGATGATGCTTGTAGCCCCTCCCCGTTTCGGCGGCGCCGTCACGGTGCGCAGCTTCATTCCCCACCGCGCCCACGCCTCCATCGGGGTGCTGGGCGCGGTGAGCGTCGCCACCGCCTGCCTGATCGAGGGATCGCCGGCGGCAAAGGTCGCGGTCATCCCCGATGGCCGGCGCAAGACACTGTCGGTCGAGCATCCGACCGGCGAAACCACCTGCGTCATGGAACTGGACGAAACGGGGAAGGTGACCAGCGCGGCGATGCTGCGCACGGCGCGCAAATTGATGGATGGGGAGGTTTTCGCATGACGGCCATGACGGGCGATCGGATCATCAGCTGGCACGCCAGTCCATCGGTGCCCCGTTTCAGGCCCCCGCCGGGCGCGGTGGACGCGCATTGCCATGTCTTCGGCCCCATGGCGCCGTTCCCGTTCAGCGCGAAAGCCAAATATTTGCCGCAGGATGCCGGGCCGGACATGCTGTTCGCCCTGCGCGACCGGCTGGGTTTCGCGCGCAACGTGATCGTGCAGGCAAGCTGCCACGGCACGGACAACAGTGCGACGCTGGACGCAATCGCCAAGTCGGGGGGCAAAGCACGCGGCGTGGCCGTGGTCGATCCGGCGATCAGCGACAAGGAACTGGAAGCCCTGCACGAAGGCGGCATGCGCGGCGTGCGGTTCAATTTCCTCAAGCGCCTGGTCGATGACGCGCCCAAGGACAAGTTCCTGGACGTCGCGACGCGGGTCAAGGCGCTGGGATGGCATGTGGTCGTCTATTTCGAGGCGGACATATTGGAGGAGCTGCGCCCCTTCCTCGACGCCATTCCGACGCCGCTGGTCATCGACCATATGGGCCGCCCGGATGTCGCCCAAGGTGCCGACGGCCCCGACATGCGCGCCTTCCGGGCACTTCTCGACAGCCGCGACGACATCTGGACGAAGGTCACCTGCCCCGACCGGCTCGACGCGAAAGGCCCGCCCTGGGACGATTTCGCGACCGCCGTGGCGCCGCTGGTCGAGGACTATCCCGAGCGGGTGCTTTGGGGCACCGACTGGCCACACCCCAACATGCAGGATGCCGTTCCGGACGACGGGGCGCTGGTCGACATGATCCCGCGCATCGCGCGGACGCCCGAACTCCAGCGCAAACTTCTGGTCGACAATCCGATGCGGCTTTACTGGAACGAGGCATCGTAGCGGTCAGGGAAATCGCCTCACCCGTCTATTGAGATATCTTACCGCAAAGCCCAGCGTCCCAACGACGGATGCTTGGCTCGCCACGGATGCCGTCGTTTCTCAGATCAGCACAGTCTCGTCGATCTCGACCCGATGAACGGACTGCGCGAAGTTCTGAAGATCCCGGGCAGCGGCAAGGCCAGCTTCAGAGGCGTAGGCCGTTTTCATTTCGTCCTCGTTTGCAACGGCCATCTTCGCAAACCCGTCGACGGGCGCGCTCGAACCTTCCGGAAACAGGCGTCCGGCTTCGAGGTCCAGAAAAGTGATGCTGTAGGCGCGCAATCCCGGCATTGACTGCAGGATCGGTGCGTGGCGTTCGAGCCAGTAGGCTCGAAAATCAGCAACACTCATATCGTCCTTGCGGACAAGAAAACTCAGAGCGCGTTTGAGAAGG
>NZ_DJDV01000067.1:0-5711 GCF_002431195.1 Sphingobium sp. UBA5915
GACGCCGGAGCCCCAACCCTCTGGCCAGACCGAAGCCGCGAGGCCGACGGCGACGGAGGCGCTTTCCGAAGAGATCGTCGTGACGGCCACCAAGCGGGGCTACGCAGAGAGCGTGCAGAACGTCGCCATCGCGATGACCGCATTCGGGGAAGCTCAGCTCGACGCGAAGTTCGTGCAGAACCTTCAAAGCCTGAGTTATGATGTCCCCAATGTTCAACTGGACGGCGTCGGCACCGCGCCTGGCTACGCCAATTTCACGATCCGCGGGCTCGGCATCAACAGCACCATCCCGTCGATTGATCCCACCGTGGGCGTCTTCGTCGATGGCATCTATCTTGGTATCAACGCGGGCGTCGTGCTCGACAATTTTGATCTCGAAGGGGTCGAGGTCCTGCGTGGGCCGCAGGGACTGCTGTTTGGACGTAACGTGACTGGCGGCGCGGTGGTGATGCGCACCACACGACCGAGTTTCAGCTTCCGCGCGAACGCCAAGGCTTCGATCGAGACCGGCCTCAAGAAGACCGCAAGCGGTATGGTGACAGGGCCATTGATCGACGACATTCTGGCGGCCAAGCTGGCGGTGTATTACAGCAAGGACGACGGATGGTTTCGCAACCGCTTTGACGGCCGAAGCTTCGGCAAGTCGCGCGACATCATCGTTCGGCCTGCGCTGTCATTCAAGGGCGGCGACAATTTCCGCATGGATCTTCGCTACGAACATGGCGACGTCGATGGCGACGGCGCGCCCGTGCAGAGCCATGCCGTATTCCCACGCGACACATTTGGCCTGTCGATCGACTCTCCGGGTTTCTACAAGGCGGTCTGGAACCAGGCAATCGTCGAAACGAATATCGACGTTGGCTTCGGTGAAGGCGTTATCACGAATATATCGGGCTATCGTCAGTTCCAGTCGAGAACCGTCACCGACATCGACGGTACGCCACAATCCTTCTTCAACGGCTATTTCAACATCAATCAGAAGCAGCTCAGCAACGAGCTGCGCTATGCCGGCAAATTTGGCGCCATCGAGCTAAC
Organism: Sphingobium sp. UBA5915; assembly: GCF_002431195.1. Taxonomy (NCBI): domain Bacteria; kingdom Pseudomonadati; phylum Pseudomonadota; class Alphaproteobacteria; order Sphingomonadales; family Sphingobiaceae; genus Sphingobium; species Sphingobium sp. UBA5915. The sequence continues at coordinate 1,036 of NZ_DJDV01000067.1, forward strand.
CACTGGCCTCTACTATTTCACGCAGGATCTGCGCTACGCCGAACGGCGCAACCTGTTTGCCAACACTCGGATCGTTTCTGGCGGCGGGAGTCAGGACCAGACGACGTGGGGCGTCTTCGCATCAGTAGACTGGCATTTAACCGATACGTTGACGCTCAACCTCGGCGGTCGCTACAGCTGGGAACGCAAGGCCGTCCAAATCGCCACCTTGCGCGCCAACGGATGCGACATCGACACCCTGATCTGCGCAACAAATTTCGTCGACAGCGACAACTGGAAGAGCTTCACGCCAAAGGTCGGCCTGCAGTGGAAACCTGATAGCCAGACTCAAGTCTATGCTCTCTACACGCGGGGCTTCCGCAGCGGCGGCTACAATTTGCGCAACACCGACGCCGGCGTTCCACCGGGGCCGTTCGACCAGGAGATGCAGGACAGCTTTGAGATCGGTACAAAGAAGAAGTTTGGGCGAAGCCGCCTCAACCTCGCCTCCTTCTACAACCGGATGAAGAACCTCCAGCGCGAGATCAACCTGCCCGGCCCATTGGGGGTTAGCCAGGTGATTCGCAACACTGCGGACGCGACGATCGCCGGCCTCGAAGCGGAGGGCCAGTTCTTCGTCCTGCCCAATCTCGTTCTGTCAGGACAGCTGGGTTACGTTCACGGCCGGTACCGCAACATCCGCTTCGATATCAGCGGTGACGGCATCATCAACGACGTGGATCGAGACCTTAAGCTCCCCAGGCTTTCGCCCTGGACCTACGGTGGAGGGCTGACCTACGATCAGAAAATAGGTAGTTTGGGCATTGCAACGGCCCGCATCGATTTTACGCACCGTGACAGCGCCAGATTCACCGACAACAATGCCGGGTTCCTACCCGCAGCGGACATGCTGGATGCGAGCCTGACCTATGCGACCGCCAGCCAGAGGTGGCGCCTTTCCATCTACGGCCGCAACCTTCTCAACGAAGTCACCTATGGTGGTGACACGCCCTTGTCCGCCGCATTCGGTGGTCCCGGCGCGAGCTTGTCTCCTCTGAACAAAGGGCGGGTGATCGGCGGAGAGGTAGCGCTGAGTTTCTAACGCACGGCGCGGGGTACGGCCAGCCCGGACCCCGCGTTTCGCATCCGGTGCTATGAATGGCGCGCCGATGACCAGCCTTGTCGCACGCGCGCGATGAGATCTTTCGCGGCGGGCTTGATTGGCCAGCGCGCCCGAACAGCATAAGCCAGCACCAGTGGTTCAAGCAGTCCGGCGTCCGGAAGTGCGACGAATGCTTCACGAAACCAGCCGGTCAGGGTAAACGCCTTGGCCACAAGACCCACGGCATCCGTCGAGGCCACGATCCTGCGGACCAGGGGAAAATAGTCCGTCATATGCACCCGGTACTCCGGGCGCTGACCGTCCTGCTCGTACATCTTCCGGATGATTGGCGTGTAGGGCTCGGATGAGGACGGCACAACGAAGTCGAAACGCGTGAACGTTTGCTTGTCGACGGATGTTTCCGCGAGGATCGGATGATCCTTGCGAACGAACGGCAGGATCTCGATCGTCGCAATGCGCTCGCATTTGAATTGGGGCCAACCCGCAAGCGCCGCCTCTAGCCCGAACGCGACGTCTATATCGCCGCGTGACAGCAATTGTACGGCCCGCTCGCTGTTGCCCGACACTGTATCTATGCGGACCGCTGTATGACGTTTCAACAGTCCGATTGCCGGATCGTTGATCAACCAGTCAATAGAACCGGGAAACAGACCGATCCGCAGCTGTCCCGCAAACGGATCAGCGCCACGATTGCGTTCGCCGAACAAATCCGCGGCATCGGCGAGCAGGCGTGCCGCGCGGTCAATGAAGTCTCGACCTTCCGGGGTGGTCGCGACGCCGCGCGAGGTCCGACTGAAAATGGCGAAGCCCAGCTGTTGTTCCAGATCGGCGACGCTTTTGGTCACCGCCGATTGCGTCACGCCGACATCCTTGGCCGCACCGGAGAAAGAGCCGAGGCGAGCAACTGCGACCGCATATTTCAGACGGGAGTCGAGCACAGATAATCCTTTACGTCATGCTCCGTCTTCCACGCAACGAGCGGGTGACACAACATCACTTAACATATCAAGGTACAGCTGGCTGCTCCCCGGACTATCGCGAGCCAATCGTACCCGTTTCTGAGCCTTCTCGTCTCCTTCTTTCAGCTCGAACGATGCCAAAGGACCACTCAGAAGCTTTCGTGCGCCAGCGCCATTATCGGTGCGGCACCTGCCTTGATGGCGCCAGCCAGCCCATATGCCTGCGGCAACACACGTGCCGCATAGTAGTTGGCAAGGGCGATTTTTTCGCCGTGACTTTTCGGATCGGCCGCAGCTGCCATACGTGCCCACATCCAGCCCAAACTCACCAACGCAAATAGGCGCAGATACTCGACGGCCGCCGCGCTCAAATCGTCCGCGCCGACACCTTTCAGGTCCGATGTCGCCGCCTTCAGCAAATCGAGAGTTTCGCCCGTAGCGGTCACAATCCTGGCTGCGGCTGAGGTCTCGCCGGCCTTTACCAAGTCGGCAGCAACACGTTCGAAAAAGTTCTGCGCCACCACGCCGCCGTCCATCGTGAGCTTGCGTCCGACCAAATCGATCGCCTGCACGCCATTGGTACCTTCGTAAATCTGGGCGATGCGCGCGTCACACACATATTGGGCCATGCCCCATTCTCGGACATAGCCATGACCTCCGAAGACCTGTTGCGCCTCGACGGCGCTCTCGAAGCCGAAATCGGTGAAACCGGCTTTTACGACTGGGGTGAGCAGCGCGACAAGTGCATCCGCTTTGGTCCGCTCACCTGCATCAGCATGGTGACGCGAAATCTCCATCTGCAATGCCGTCCAGCCCGCTAATGCCCGGCCGCCCTCGACAAAGGTCCGCACATTGAGAAGCATTCGCCGCACGTCGGCATGTTCAATAATCGGAACGGGATTCCGCGTTTCATCGGCGCTACGCCCCTGCACGCGGTCCTTTGCATACGCCGCTGCCTGTTGATAGGCAGCGCCGGCAATGCCCAGTCCCTGCATGCCGACCATCAGTCGCTCGGCGTTCATCATCACAAACATTGCGGCGAGGCCTCGATGCTGCTCTCCAACCAACCAGCCGGTGGCTCCATCATAGTTCATAACACAGGTCGGTTGGGCGTGGATGCCCATCTTTTCTTCAAGCGCACCGACCGACATCGCGTTGCGTGCAGTGAAGCCACCCTGCGCGTCGGGCAGAAATTTGGGGACTAGGAACAAGCTGATCCCTTTAACGCCCTCCGGTGCACCGGGCAGACGCGCTAGGACAAGATGAACGATATTCCCGCCGAAATCATGATCTCCAGATGAAATGAAGATCTTTTGCCCGGTAACACTGTAACTGCCGTCCGGTTCCGGTATGGCCTTGGTCTTGAGCAGGGCCAGATCGGTTCCTGCGCCGCTCTCGGTGAGCGCCATGGCACCCGTCCATTCTCCACTGACGAGTGGCGGCAGGCAGCGTGCCTTCATATCTTCGCTGCCGTGAGCGGCGATTGCCTCGGCCGCCCCGCGGGTCAAGCCGGGGAACAGGCTGAAGGACAGATTTGTCGCAGACATCATCTCATCGATCCAAAGTTGCAAGATGAAGGGCAGTCCTTGCCCGCCATGAGCCGGATCGGCTGATAGCGAGGCCCAACCACCGGCCGCGAATGTTTGGTAGGCATCCGGGAAACCGGCGGGTGTCTGCACCGAACCATCTGCCAGCTGGCTTCCCTGTTCGTCGCCAACGCGGTTCAGCGGGGCCAGTGTCTGAACGCAAAGCTTGCCCGCTTCTTCCAGGACAGCGACGGCCAGATCCGCGTCCACTTCCCGTTCCAGCGCCTGCATAGTGCCGTCAAAGTCGAGCACGTCCGTTAGCAGGAAGCGATAGTCAGCGATTGGGGGTACATAATCCTGCATCGGGTAGTCCTCTCGGTGATTGAAAGGCTTTACACCAAACGTCTGTTACACTCAAGCTTGGATAGGGAACTAGGGCATTTCCGGGCCCTCGTGCCGGAACAGCAGTGCGATCTGCCGCCCGATGACACGCGGTGACAGGCCACCGGGCCGGTACCAATCCGCCGCGCCATTGAGCTGTGCCAGCAGGAGGTTGCGGTATATCGACCGGTCGATTTCAGGCGGTAGCGGCAATGCGTCCACCAGCAGGCGGAACGGTCCTTCGAACCGATCGCGCCGGGCGATAAGCGCTTCACGCACATCGTCCGGCACCTCACGAAAATCGTTCATCATGGGCATGGTCAACGATTCAGGATCGAGCTGGATCTCCAACAGCGCGACACACGCCGCTTCTAGTTTGTCCCAAGGATCCCTCGCTCCACGGATTGCGGCGACTATTATTGCTTCTGCTGCATCCAGCGCGCCGTCATGCAGTTCGATGAATAGCGCGTCTTTGGATTTGATATGATGATAGAGCGAGCCGCCGAGCACGCCTGCTTGTTCGCCAATTTCGCGCATCGACGTGCCTCGATAGCCTTTGCGCGTGAAGATCCGCGCCGCGATTTCCAGTATCTGGGCACGCCGTTGCCTGCCCTCCGTTCTAGCTCGAGTCATAGCAGTTGGCATAGCCTGTTCGTCATAGGCTGAAAACATACGACGTTATGGCGCTAGAGGTTGTTATGAACCTGT
>NZ_DJDV01000018.1:0-9212 GCF_002431195.1 Sphingobium sp. UBA5915
GGGCCAGCGGGGCCAGGAACAGTTGACGCCGCACCTGTAGCACCCGTGTCACCCTTCGGCCCCTGTGGGCCGGTAGCGCCGGTCTGACCGGGCAAGCCCTGCGGGCCACGGTCGCCTGTTTCGCCTTTGTCTCCCTTTGCTCCGGTCGCGCCGGTATCACCCTTAGTGCCAGCGGGACCGGCTGCGCCGGTTTCGCCGCGATCACCTTTGCCACCCTTGGGGCCGACCGCACCCATGGGGCCAGCGGGACCGGTTTCTCCCTGTGGACCGCTAGGTCCAATATCGCCTCGCTCGCCCTTGGGGCCGGGGATCGGGACCAGCCCTGCCTCATACTGGACGACGCTGGTCTGAATCTCGTTGAGCAGATCGGTTGTTCCGATTTCTGTTGTCATTAGGCCACCCTGACCGCCGTTACGGTTCCTTCCCTGATGGTTCTCGCAAGATCATTCCCGACCCACTGGACGGAGAGGGCATAATCATATTCGCCATCCGCTCGCACGAAGCGCATCTGGTCATTGCGAATGGTGATGGAGATTGATTTCTCGGTGTCGTTCCAGACGATGCCATCGCCCAAGCGCAGCAGCAGTTTGGATCGTTCATTTTCGCTGATGCTGCATACCACCTGCTCAGCGGTGAACTCGACCGGCAGACCTGTGCCCGCGTCAACGATGCCGATCTTGTCCACGAAGACGATGGCATCACCACTGAGCGCGGGAATGTATCGAATTTCGATGTCTTTCATGTCTGCCAAGGCAGTCTCCTATCCAACTATGGTGTCGGATATTTATGAGGATACTGCTGGCATCAGACCCGGATCAGGGCTTCCTTGGCGGATTGTTGGTCGTCTGATGATAGTAGAACCAGCCGCTGCCAGCGTCCTGCGCGCCCTTGGCCGTCTCGCTGTCGATTTTACTCTGGCGGTAGCCAAGTGCGGTAGTCTCGGCTGTCATGAGGTCACTATCGGTGCGACCCATATCGCGCAGCAGGGATGGACCGGCGAGTAGCTGATCCATGGCCTGACCGTCACGACTGCCACCGCTCCAAGCATCCCAGCTAGGAGCCCTGTCGCTGCCCTGTGCGGTTGCCACAGCAGCATAAGTCTGGGGCAGGGCCGTGACATTGCCGCCAGCGGTTGCGATCATCTGCGGGGTCCACAGGGGCATCGTGTATTCGATATCGACGCTGTTGACCTGCATTCCGCCGTTGAGCCTGCCGGTGATGCGCTTTTGGTGCATGGTGATAAGCCAATCCACGACAGCCTTGGCTTTGGCAGACGCATCGCGGAGCGCCTGATTGAAGCCCAGCTTCTCAGCCGCATGAAGGGCGCTCATCCAGTAGCCAATCATGAAGTCGTGCTGCCACAGGCCATAATCGTCACTCCACAAGCACGGGCCGAAGCGTTGCGCGCCAGCGAAGATGGCATTGTTGCCGCCGCCGCTGATATTGGCTGGTGGATTGAGGAAGCCCGGCGTGCTGTCCCAGAAGGTGTCAAAGAAGCTCTCAAAGTCGAAGACGACCCAATCGAGAATCTCCGCACGGCTGTAGAGCCTGCTCGAATTGCTGGAGCCGGTCTTCCACGCGAGAGCGGCGTGCATATATTTCCAAGCCGCGCCGCGCGATGCGAACTCGCCGGCTTCACCCCATGCGTTGTTCAAAATCCATGGCAGGTAGAGGCGGGCCTGATCGCCGAATTTGTGACCGAGCATCGCAAACTCAGGCGACTGCCACATCAGCGATCCCCAATGGGGAAACTGGTGCGCGTGATCTTGGTCAATCTGATTGGTGCCGAAATAGGGCTTGTCGGACGCTACGCCACCATAAGGCACCTGAACGCGCAGCGGGTTGTTGGCCGTCACAAATTCATAGGGGCGACCGCCCTGAATATAATAGGCGCGCTCATTGGGCGTCCCGCTCTCACCACCACCATAATAGTGGTTTCGCAGGGTGATGTTGCGGCGGGCATCGCCCTTGAAGAGCGGCGTCAGCCTGCCATTCTCAAAGCAGTGGAAGGGATCGCTCGCATAGCCGGTCAGATAGTCGAGCGCGATTTGCTTCATGTCACGATTGTCGTGCGGGCGCTTGATCGTCACGTCTCGCGCATAGCGGGCCACCGGCTCAGCCATAATCTGGCGGTCATCACGCACACCGCCCGGACCAGTGATGGGCGAGCGGCCCATCTGGTTGAACGGCGTATATTTCAGCCAGACGTTGGCATTGGGAACCATGCCGTTCTGGTCGCTGCCGAACTTCCACGGGTTGAGCGTGTTCTGGCCAGCCGTGATGAGGTCATTGTAGGTGCTGCTCTCCCATGGCATCCAGCGATAGTTGGCGAAGCCGTTTAGCTGTTCGCCAGTGCCAGCGCGAAGGTCGCCGCCATTGACCGATGCCGCGCCCTGTGATCCGAACGGAACCGCCACATCATAGGTCGGAACGCGGTTCCAAATATCTTGCTGACTATAGGCTGGCGGCTCCGCATGGGAACGCCAGATGATGCCGGATCGCACCGTGCCCTTGGGATACCATTTGTTCGCGGCAGTCACCATGGGATTGGCGCGACCGTCGAGCGTGCCGCTCCACGACACCGGCGATGCCGTTGTGTTCAGCGGCTGGCCGTTGGGCTGTTCGATGCGACCCAGCAGCGTGCCTGCATTGTCGTAGATCAGCCATTTGTGCGGCACCATGTAGCTGTTCTTGCCCTGCGGATCGCCGAAGGGGTTGGACGGCATGGTCGCCGTGTCCCAATCATAGCCAAGCTGGAACTGGACATAGGTGCCCATGCGGATGCCTTCGCAGTAATAGTTGATGCCGCCGATGTTGGGCACCGCGCCCTTGGGCAGAACTTCGGTCCATGGAGCCTGCGCGCCGTAGAGGCTGCTGTCTTCAAAGCGGCAATTCTGCGCCGCTGGACGGGTCATGATGAGTTCGTTCGGATGGGCAACGCCTTCACCGCTCGACCAGTCTTCAAGGACGACCTTGTAGGCGCGGCCCGACGGGACGATCATGTCACCGACAACCACCTCAAGGTCGTATGGGTCTTGGCCAGCAGCCTGATACCGGACGGTGGCGGGGGCTTGCGGCGTTGAGTATCCGCGCGCATCCACGCAGAGCATTTGCAGGTCCGCTGCGCTGATCGGGCCGGAAGCGGCGACATCGTAGCTGCTCTGCACATCGGGGCGCCCGTAAGCCACGTTAAGGGACGCCACCTCTAGGTTGTTCTGGCTGTCGCTGGTGTTGTTGCCCGATGAATTACACTCCAGGCACATGGCAGGCGTAACGCGCAGCTTCACTTCGCTGGTCTGGTCAGGGCCGATTTGCACGCCGTCGCTGTAGAAGCGGACGGTGCCGCCGGGGCCGCCCACATTGTCAATGAACTCCACCGACCATGATTTGAGGGAGCCAGCCGCGAAAGCCGGATCATCTGCGCTGACGATCTGAGTTTCGGAATTGCCGCGTCCGATAGTGACGACGAGCGTGCTGGAACCAGCCCAATGGCGGCGCAGCTCGAACTTGCCGACATTATAGTCATACATGGTGGCGAGGATCGGATATTCCTCATTCACCACGCCGTTGAAGGTCATGCGAATGCTGGGCGGTGCCTGCGTCGTGCCATCGTCCGTCGTCTGCTTGAAAGTCAGGCCGAGTGGATCGGTGATGAGATAGACGCCCTTCATCAAGCGCAGACGGCCATTTGTCATGGCACTGCCATCAGTGGAGCCATAGACGCGCTTATAGAGGACGTTTGATGCGCCAACGGCGTCACCGCTGACCGGCCATGGACTACCAGCGTTCGTGATCGTCCAGCCGCTCGCTACCGGGACAGTGATGTCATCGCGGCGCTCGATACGGAGCGGAAAGCCGGACGGGGCAGTGAGGGTGAAGTTGGCCGTCGAACCGGCGAGGTAGATACCCAGCGGGAAGATCGTGCCGGGATCACCATAGACAGTGCCCGAACCAGACAGGTCCAGTTCTTCGTTTGAACCGGGTGGCAAGGGGATGGGCGCATTGACGAGGCCCAGCACGACAGCGAGGCCACTCGTCGTGGACTTGGCCCAGATTGCGATGCCAGAATCTGGCTTGTCGGTGGGGATGATGACCTGTGCGGTCTGCGTCAGGTTCATCGGTGGATCGCCCACAGTCACGGGAACGATAAGCTGATAACCCGACGCGCCCGGAGGAATGGGCGCGACCTCTTTGATGTTCACGACCGCACCAAGCCCGACCTGCGAACCATCGCGGCCTTTCAGGCTATCGAGCCATTGCTGCTCGGTGCCGACGAAGCCGTTCTTAACAGCCGTCTCGTAAGCGGAATCGCCGCCATCGACGCCATTCTCAATGATGTCCAGAGCGCGGTCATAGAGATCGGCCGACTTTTCGATCATGGCCGTGACCGACTGCGTGACCGTGTTCGGGTTGGGATGCACGGGAACGATGGTGTAGGCTTTGTTCTCCGCCGTCTGGCCGGGGAAGGGGTGAACAAGCGTGATGCTGGTTTTGCTGTTCACGCTTTTGACGGGATAGTTTAGCCCGTCGATATTGAGTTCCAATCCGGGATAGTTTGCGACCCAATTGGTGCCGGTGCCAACGACCGCCGTCGATCCATTGGCAACGCTGACGGTGCCCGCCGTATCAAATTCAAAGTCCATATTTGGATCGCTCCCGCTTATCAGTTTTGCTGATATTTATGCGGGGGTGGGCACTTAGCTGGGCCAGCCTGCCGTGACGTCGATAGCCTCGACCTCGCTGATAGTAGTGGCTGCCGCAACTTGGCTCTTCAAGACGCGACTACGGTCATGGACTGCGAAATTGAAAGCCGCGACCGCCGCGCTTAACGCCAACAAATTATCTATGGCAAATGGCACATCGGCATTGTCGTATGTGGTCCAGTAAAAGTCGGCGGGCAGAGGGATACCGGCGTTTGCCGCACTGGCCATACTGTTAATGCTCAATTGCGCGGCTGGATCAGTATCCCAACGGTTGCCGTCGAGGACCATACCGGCCGACAAAACCGCCATTTTCTGATCGGACACCTCGTCGTTCCTGCGGACCTTGAATTGATCGAGAGAGACAACCTCGAATGCCTTCGCGGTCGAGCTGTATTGCCCTTCAAGTGTGACCGAATAGGTTCCAGTTATTTCAGGGACGAACATCAGCGTCCCACCTTCGACGCGGACAAACCGCTCACTAAATGGCTGACCTCCTGTGCCCCTAATTCTCACCCAGCAAGGGTCGGGAAGATGGGTCATCACGGGGAGAGGGGCTGCGCCCTGTTCAATAAACGATGGGCCTGAATGAGCATCGTAGGGGCTTCGCGCGCAAATTGCGCCACTATCTACCCAATGCCGATCCTGCGTCCCTGTGCCAGCCGCATAAGCATATCCGTCTCGGTCAATCGCGAAGCGAGGGTCCATTTCAATCTGTGCGACCACCGATCCGCTGGCGATGTGGTATTGGAGATAGTTCATCTATCTCTCCTTATTTTTTGAAACAAACGGCATTGAAGGTCACGTTATACCAGTATGGTGAACCATCGCTGCCGATCTTGCGGTGAATGAAGATATACTCGTAATCGGTATTGTCCTTTACATTGTTATCAACCCACTGATAGGAAAAAGTGCGGTTGCCACTTTGAACTTGGACATTGGTGCGTTCTGTCAGGAGCACTGTTCCATCGCCACCTCGGCGCTCAACGCAGGTGTTGAGGTTATCGTCATCGCCACCATCGCGGGCATAAACGCCCATACAGGTGATGAGAGTCTTGCTCTCTCCATTGCCCGAACGGATGAGCGCCTTGGGTGCCAGTGATGCGTTGCCGCCCAGATATTGCCAATCGGAAGTCGAGTTGTTGCGATACCCATTATAGTTGTGTTCAAAGCTGCCGACGCTGGTAACAGCCGCAGGCTCGAACTTATCGCCTGAGATCGTCAGGTTATCGATGCTGGCGTTCGTGACCTTTAGATTTGTGCCGGTGATAGTGCCAATGAAGGCGTTATTCACTCGCAAACCGTTACCGTCCAAAATCAGCAGAGGTTGCTTTCCTGTCGGGGTCCAGATGGAAAAGGCATCGGTTGTGAACGCGGTATCCACATAGCCATTCTGGTTGATGATGCCGAGACCGCCCACGACCTTGGTGCCGTTCACTTCCGTTTGGACCTTAAATGTGACTTGGCTGCTCATCAGGCCGTTGATGTCGCTGATTAGCTGGACATTCTGTTCATAGCTGGCCCCGTTTAGCGGGTTAAGCCGCGTATTGATGGCGTTGATTTGCTCAGCCCTCGCGCCGTTGTCATCGACCTGCGTTTTTGCGTTGGCCTTGATGACCGACACGATGCTGTTGCCGCTCGCCTCATCGAAGATGCTGCTGCTTAGGGTTTTGACGCTCTCTGCGACCACCCCGTCTGCGTCGATATAGGCCCGCTCAATGCCCTGAATGGCGGCTTCGCGAGTGTCTGTCTCGTCCTCGATCTTGACGCCTAGTTCCTCAATGCGCTCCGCGAGCGCACCGTCACCGCCTTCATCAATGACGATGCGCTCCAGTTCGCTGATCTTGCCTTCTGAGTCCCCAACGCGGACGCCCATGTCTTTGATGTCCTCCGAGAGGGCCTTGTCGTCCTCTGCACGGACGCGACGTTCCTCGGTGAAGGCAGCTTCAACGTCTTCGCCATATTCGGCGATCATCTGCGTCACTTCGGATGCGGAGGCGAAGTCCAAACCGGCGATAGTCTCGCGGACATTCTTGAAGCCAGCCTCTACGGTATCCTCCCCGTTCTTGACGCGGCTGGTAAGCTGCGTGATCTGCTCGGCTACCAGATTGCCGTTCTCATCGACGCGAGTGCCGAGCGCGGTAATCGCGATATGATTCTCGCGATGGAGCGCGCCATGCGCCTTGCCGATAGCCTCGCCATATTTGAGGTTCAGTTCTTTCAGGTCGGCAATCGGCTCTACCAGAGCGGGCAGCACGAGCGATTTGAAGTTCTTGCGAATGTCATCGACGCCAGCCTGCACCTCATCGACCTTTTGCCCGACGCCATGGACCGCTTCATCAACAGCATCCTTGAGCGCGGAGGAAATCTCGTCGTCTCTATGAGTGACGAAGCAGCGGCGACCACCAACACGGACCTTATGAGCGCGGGTCGCGGTCGCAGGCATCGCAATGCTCAGCACGATAGGCGCGGATGCCTTGGACTGGCGCAGCATGATCGGGGCTTTGCTGCTGACGTTCCTGCCAAAGCGCCAGATGCCCTCACGATCAGGAAACACATATGCCGAGAGGTGCGAGGCCGCTTCACGCAGGAAGTCGCCCACGCTGATAGCCGGATCACTATCGTCTTCCGGCTTGTCCCGGCTATCGAGGTAGTTGCCCCATGTGTGCGGGAAATCGCGGTCGAGGGCTTCTGCCCCATCCGTGTCGATCTTGTCCGCAGGGACGCCCGCGATTTCCCGCAGCATCCATGCGGCAATCGCGCCAAAGCTGGTGAGAGGCTGGCCCCGATCGGTTGCGCCGATCACGTCAGCGGTCATCTTGCCGAATGGCTCTGCGCCAAGGCGATACATGCCGACCGCTGGAGCCTTTGCCCATGTGCCAGGCGGTAGCTGCTCAGCGGTGAGGCCGATCAACTCTTCATAGCTGGCGACTGTATATTTTGCCGCACCAAGGGTCAGGGCGTTTTCATAGACGGCGACGACATCAGCGGTCGGACCATAGCCGTGATACTGATAGACCAGATATTCCATGTCGATCATGGGCGGTTCGATGTTTTCTATCATGCCGATGGCGAAGGGCTTCAACTGGCCTTTGAAATCAGCAAGGCTCTCCGCCGCGCCTGTTCCAGCATAGGAGGATTTCAGAACTTCCTTCTTCAATTCGGCTTCTGGGCCGAGCAAGGGAAGCTGGGCATTGGCCATGTCGGCTGCGACCGACATGGAGCCGACTCGACCAGCAGGGATATGTCGGTAGCTGGAGAGGGGTGCGCCATATTCGCCCCACATGAGGCGGCAGGGATAGCCGTCGAAATCATAGCCCGGCCAATGGGCGTTTCTCATCTCTGCGCTCAGGCGCAGGCCGATAGTGCCATAGTCGACAGCAATTTCGCCGGGGATGCCGTTGTCGGTTAGCGACATAGAGCGGGCAGGTGCACCGATCAGGCAGGGAATATATTCGCGGTCATCATCGAACGCGATGGGGCCGTGACCGGGCGAACACATATGCAGAACGACCGTCTGCTTCGCCTTTGGATCGAACGCCGTAACTTCAGCTAGAAATACCCTTTTCACTCTCCAACCCCGCATATAATTCCGGATATTTAGCGGTGCGTCATTTCGAGGAGGGCAGTTTGAAAAGCTCTGTTGAAGATCGATTGGATCAGTTTTCGGCATTTCACAAAGCTATATCTGACAACAAGGGAGATGAGTCAGAGGTGGCGCAATCCCTCATTGTTGCTTCATATCTCGATCATCAAGTGCGGCTGATCCTCGAAGGATTTGTTCTCGATAGGAAGAAGATCAAAGATGCCTTGTTCGAAGGCCCAACAGCACCGATGGGGTCATTTTCGTCGCGTATTTTGGCTGCCTATTCACTAGGTTTAATCACTAAGGAAGAGCATGAGTCTCTGACAGCAATCAGGCAAATCCGAAACGAGTTCGCACACAAAATCACCACTTCATTCGAAGTGGAAAAAATGACGCCGTTTTTTGACAAGCTCGCATGGGCTGCTGGAAGAGACAAAATCGGTGAGCTAGATAGAAGCGAGGTATTATTTCTCGCGTCGATCCGGTTGGCGATGGCGTTCGTTAACCGAGCCGATCATGTTGCCGTTGAACGTCGCACAACGAAGGAATGGCCAGATCATCCGATTGACGCCGATATGGACCCGGATTTTGACCCGTTGAGCCTTATCTACTAGGCTATTAGGCGCGTAATCCTGCTACCTGCATCTCCGTGTCCCACCAGTTGTGGTAGGGGTTCTGACCCTTCCAATCGACCTTGACGCGGCCATAGACGGTCCAATGCTGCGCGGTTTCGAGGTTGTCGGGTTCAGGCGCGAATAGCACGGCCTTGGACCTGCCTACCGTCATCATAAATGCGTCGAAACGGTTGAACGTCGCTTCGTCCATCGCGCCAAGCGTGGCCTTCACGGTCGGCCTAGCAGCATATTCCTGCACGTCCTCATAATTGGGACCGCTGGTCAGAATGCTGTCATCGACCTGACCCTTTT
>NZ_DJDV01000103.1:0-20666 GCF_002431195.1 Sphingobium sp. UBA5915
GGCGGCCGGCGCGTCCGGGTCGATGCGGCGGTCGATATCGGGGTACTGAAGCGGATCGTTGACGCGCTGGAGGGGGGATGATCCCGATCCCTCTGGGCGGGCGAGTGTTCCTGGCCGCCGGGCCGACCGACATGCGCAAGGGCTTCGACGGGCTGGCCGCGCTGGTACAGCAGCGGCTGCGCCAGGATCCGTTTGGCGGTGCGGTGTACGCCTTCCGGGGCAAGCGTGGCGATCTGGTCAAGCTGCTGTGGTGGGATGGTCAGGGTCTCGTGCTGCATGCCAAGCGTCTGGAGCGGGGCCGGTTCACCTGGCCGGCGACCGCGGACGGCGTCGCGGTGCTGACCCCGGCGCAGTTGTCGATGCTGCTCGAAGGGGTGGACTGGCGGCATCCGATCCGGTCCTCGCAGCCGACCTTGGCCTGGTAAAAAGTACGGTTTCCTGCGGCTTTCGCGTGTATCGGCACGGGGGTTCTGGTATAAGCGGGCGTGTCGCCCGATGCCGCCTCGCTGCCCGACGATATCGCCCTTCTGAAGGCCATGCTCATTGCTGCCGGCGCCGAGCTGGAGCAGTTGCGGATGCAGGTCGCGCGGCTGCGGCGCATGGCCTTCGGCCGTTCGTCGGAGAAGCTGACGCACCAGGCTGACCAGCTGGAACTCGGGCTGGAAGAGCGCGAGGCGGAAGCCGCCACTGCGGCGATGCCGGTGGTCACCCGGACACGGGAGACCGCCAGGCCGTATCGACAGCCGCTGCCCGACCATCTGCCCCGCACCGAGGTCGTGCATGAGGCACTGTGCGTCTGCCCCGACTGCGGTGGTGCCATGCGGCGCATGGGCGAGGACGTTACGGAACAGCTCGACTATGTGCCCGCCTCGTTCCGGGTCGTGCGCCACGTCCGGCCGCGGCTCAGCTGCCGGTCATGCGAGCGCATAGTGCAGGCGCCGTTGCCGTCCATGCCCATCGAGCGCGGCCGACCCGGTGCGGGGCTGCTCGCCCATGTGCTGGTGTCCAAATACGCCGACCATCTGCCGCTCTACCGCCAGTCGGGCATCTATGCTCGCCAGGGCGTCGACCTTGCCCGCTCCACCCTGGCCGACTGGGTCGGGCGCTCGGCCGCGCTCCTCGGCCCCTTGGTCGACGCGCTCGAGCGCCACGTCATGGGCGGCG
This sequence comes from Sphingobium sp. UBA5915, assembly GCF_002431195.1. NCBI lineage: Bacteria > Pseudomonadati > Pseudomonadota > Alphaproteobacteria > Sphingomonadales > Sphingobiaceae > Sphingobium > Sphingobium sp. UBA5915. The sequence continues at coordinate 1,165 of NZ_DJDV01000103.1, forward strand.
CGACCCTCCATGCCGACGACACGCCGGTGCCGGTACTGGCCCCTGGCGCCGGTCGCACCAGGACGGGCAGGCTGTGGACCTATGTACGCGACGAGCGCGGGGCTGGCGGCGAGGCTCCGCCCGCCGTGCTGTTCCACTACGCGCCCGACCGCAAGGGCGAACGACCCGCCGGACATCTTGCCCGGTTCCGGGGCGATCTGCACGCCGATGGCTATGCCGGGTTCGACCGCCTCTATGGCGACCGCATCGCAGAGGTGGCCTGCTGGGCGCATGTCAGGCGCAAGTTCTTCGACGTCCACGCCGCAACCGGCTCCGCCACGGCCCGCGAGGCACTGGACCATATCGCCGGCCTCTATGCCGTCGAACAGGATGTGCGTGGTCGGCCCCCGGACGAGCGACGGCACGCGCGCCAGGCCAGGGCCGGACCGCTGCTCGATGCATTCCGTCAGTGGCTCGATGCAACGGGACCGAAACTGTCCCGGCGCTCCGACCTTGCGGTCGCTATCCGCTATGCGCTCACCCGCTGGACGGCGCTGACCCGCTATGCCGACGATGGTCGCCTGGAGATCGACAACAATGCCGCCGAGCGCTCGCTGCGCGGTATCGCCGTCGGGCGCAAAAACTGGCTATTCGCGGGCTCCGACCAGGGCGGGCACCGCGCCGCCAGCATCTACAGCCTGGTGGAAACCGCCAGGCTCAACGGCGTCGACCCCGAGGCCTGGCTGGCCGACACCATCAGACGCATCGCAGACCATCCGGCCCGCCGGGTCGCTGAACTGCTGCCGTGGAACTACCGGCCCGTTTGAGGTGACGCCGTCACCGGACGCTTACCCTGCTTCTGAACTCCTTCCGTCAACAGCGAGATAGTGGATCCTAACCCTCTTCGGAGGTGCGGACGCCCACAGTGGACCGATCTGACGTCCGGCAGCACTTCCGCTTACTAAAACGGGGCGCAACAGTGCTCCAACGGGATGACGAGCATCTGCCTCCCCTTCCCTCTCCGACTGGCCGGTTCGACACCCCAGTCGTGCTGCAGCACGCTCTTGGCTGCCCCTTTGAGCGAGGGATCGCAAGCGGGCTACGTCTCTCGTTCATGTACGAACCGCTATTGGCCGGGTAGTGTCACGGATGAAGGTACAACGATGAAGTTGATGGTGATCAGCTTGCTGATGATGTCGTTCGCGGTAAGCGCCTGTGCCGCTAACCGCGCGGGCGACCACGTCGTATCGGGCAAATGTGACGCCGAAGGTGCTGCGCGCCTTGTGGGCGAAGTCGCGCCTGACGACCGCACAATTCTCCGCCGCACCGGCAGTACGATAGTCCGACGGATCGCACCTGGCGACCAAGTGACGCAGGATTATCGTCTCGAGCGCGTAACCGTATCGATCGCGGAAGGTCGGGTAGTCTCCGCTTCCTGTGGCTGAGCTCCGATCGCAGGTGAAAAGGCTGTTCCTCTCAGCTGTTGTATTGTCGCTCGCAGGCTGCGCTGCGCAGAGGCCGATCGAAGGCCCGGTCAGATTGGGGCAGATCGCCTTCGTGGGTGGGCCGAAGGTTCGGCCGGAAAAGGTCATCGAGGACAGCCGCTGCCCAGAAAATGTTCAATGTGTCTGGCCAGGGCGCCTGATCGTTCGCGTGACAGTCCTGGGAGGGGGCTGGTCTAGGCAGCTCGACCTCACGCATGGCGTCCCTGTCGCTGTCGCCGATGGGAACCTCACACTCGTGGCCGCAACGCCGCCGACAAGTTCCAGCCACCTGACCCCGCAGCCCTTGCCCTACCGCTTCACGTTCAGCTTTCAAGGCGGGCTGTAATCGTCGCCATTAGATTCCGATGGCAATCTCGGGTGCTATCTGCGCCGTTACTTCGGTGTACAATTCGGTCCCCGGCGCCGCACGAATGCTAGCAATGAGACTGTAACGCACCGGCTCTCCCACATGACCTTGCGCGACATTCTCCCGCCACCAGCCACCTGTCGGATAGACAATGATCGCATCGCGAGCGGCAAGCTCTGTAGCTGTGCCTTCCCAGATGTCTGCGTGCAGCGAGCCTCTGTTCCGCAGTTGCGGGCCAACAGCCCAGCCATTGTCCGACGCCGCGCGCCTGGACGGCCGAGCGCCTGCCTCCGAGGTCCGCCGCCGAAGGAAGGTGTCGAGCGAGTCATCCGCATGCTTGAGGTCAAAGCGCAAGCCATGGCTTGCATAAACATGGCGTCGCGACAATCCGCGCTCGCCAGGGTTCGGTTCTATAAAGTAGCTCAGCGTTATCCGCAGCTGGACCAGCGTCGCCGGGTCAAGAGCCAGTAGTGCATCGCGCGGCCACGGGAGTTGATGAAGCGCCAACTCATCGGTCACTGCTGTTCCGCCATTCATCTTGAACGGCACAATCTCGTCTTCGCTGACGAGGGTCACGTCGTGTTCGAGGCTGCCAAGCGCGCGCACCAAGGACGGAACGCCAAAGCCGTAGCGTCGCACGAGTGCGGGCTTGCCGATGGCGCCCTGATGCGCGCGCATAGCAGCGGTCCACTCTGCGGAATGAACGATTAGACCGCGGACCGTTTCGGGCCACAACGCCGGCTTCTCCGCCAGGATTTGTGCCGCCATTCGTGCGGCGAGCGCGGTCGCCGCACTGGTGTCGCCAGTCGTCGTGAATGGCCGCTCGGCCATCGTGCGATAGGTGGTCAGCAAGGCGAGATCATCGACATGATCCCCCTGCCCCGTCGCCGGATCGTGTCCGATGTTCCCGCCTTCGAAGACGACATCCGGTTTAATCGGCCATTCGCGGATCCAGCTGACGGATGTTCGGCTGCGCGGCATGATGTCACCGACCGCCCCAAGCGCGCTCCAGCCGCCATAGGTCGGATCCGAAATCAGCGTGCGCTCGGTATACGCTCCGACGGTCAGCGCATTCCACGCCTGCGCCGGGCTCTCGATCGGCATCGTGTCGTTGCGCGCGGGATAGTCTGCCGCGACGATCGCTTCGCGGATGTTGCCCGCAGCGACCGCGATGAAGCGCTGCACTTCGTCACGGCCGAAGGTGATCGCGTCGAGCTTCGCCGACCAGGCCGATGGCCTACCTCGGCCGTGATCGCCCAAACTGGTGACCGCAAGGCAAATAGCCCTCGGCCGGTTTGGTGCGGCAATCTCGGCACGCGCGATCGCCTGGGCAGTGATCGCCCCATACAGATCCGGGTCGTTGGCGCCATGATCGGGCAGGATCTTCACCGACTCGAGCCGGTGCCGCACGATCACTGGACCCGCCCCGTCGAGCACCTCCATGAGGTCGCCGTACAGCAGCGTCCCCGACATCTGCGTGCCATGACCGCCATGAGCCTGAACGCTGACATCCTCGACGTTCCATGCTGCATCGAAGGCCTGCTGGTCGGCCGGAAGCAGATAGGGCGCGATCAGGGGATGGCCGATGGTCGTCCCGGAATCGAGCAGGCAGACGGCCGGAACCTCGCCGCCGACCGGTACGAGCCGGTCCGCGAGGTCCGAGCTCCATGTCCGCTGCTCGCCACCATCCATGCCCATGTAGAGCGAGGGCGTGTCCCGTGCGAGGCGGAGTTCGGCGACACTGTCGGTGTTGGCGATCACTCGTCCGAGTTGCTCAGCCGTGCCCTTCGCGACGACGACATCACGCTCGGCGAACTCGAGACTATGTTCGCGCGTCGCCATGCCAAGCGCCTGCGCGGCCTTGTCGAACGATCCTTTCGTCCCCTTGCGGACCCAGACCTCCCACCAGGTCTCGACACCCGGCGCGGGGAACAGGTCCGCCTGATCGGTGTAGAAGGACCGTGCGACCGCCAGGCGCGCAGTTTCTATCGACGCGACGAGGCGCTGGTTCTTTGGCTTGCGGACTTCCTCGATCGAGCCATCGCCTAGGGTCTTGTGCCTGACCTTGTCTTCGTCGCGATAGGCCGCGACCTTCTTGAGGTAGTAGTCCCTCTGCTTCTCGGGCACGAACACAGTAGCCGAGACAAGCCCCTCCTCGGCAGGGTGTACGTTCACCAGCTCGATGGGAAAACGGCCGCGGCGGTTCTCCAGCTTGTCGACGATGTCAGCTTGGCCCACGGGCAGTGTGAATTCGACGTAGAAGCCCTTCACGCCGGCAGCCACATCGGGCTCACGGTTCGCGAGGATCGTCTCGCCTTGCTGCACCACCTGGGTCAAGGCCTGGGTCAAGGCATTCGCATGACCGGCCCGATCGCGCTGCGGCGGTCCTCCGCCACCGTCGCCGCCCGCCTGATAGGCTGTGTACCCCTGGCGCGCCCCTGTTCCCTGCAGGTAGATATGCGGATGCGGCCGCGCTTCCTCGTCTGCCATCTTTACCGTCGGGCCGCTGCCTTTCGCTCGGTGATCGCGGCGAGAAGATCTGAAGTCTCCACGCGCTCACGCCCTGCGAGCAAGGTCCGCTTCGCCGACTCGTCCGCGATCCGGGCGAGGTCAGCCTGGCTCAGCCCCTCAATCTCTCCGATCGCCTCATCCCAGGAGACCGAGGTAGTGTCGAAGGTCGAGAGCCGGCCTTCGAGGATCGCACGGGCCACCTGCGCGTCCGGCAGGGCATATTCGATCACGTCGTCAAAGCGCCGGAAGAGCGCGGGGTCGAGCAACTCAGGATGGTTGGTCGCCGCGACGATCAAGCCCTCGCTGTCGTCCTCTTCGAGAAACTGCAGGAAGGAGTTGAGCACGCGACGTATCTCACCCACGTCGTTGCGCTCGCTGCGGCGGGCGCCGATCGCGTCGAACTCGTCAAAGAAATAGACACCGCGGGTCTCGGTCATCGCCGAGAAGACCGCACGAAGCTTCGAAGCGGTCTCGCCCATGAATTTGGTCAACAGTCCGTCGAGGAGGACCGAGAACAAGGGCAGCTTGAGCTCGCCGGCGATGGCTGCCGCTGTCATCGTCTTGCCCGCTCCGGGCGGGCCGATCAGCAACAGCTTGCGGCGGGGTTGCAGGCCATGCTGGTGCAGCCGGTGCGCCTGCCGCTGCTCGACGATCACACGCTGCAGCCGGTCGCGCAGCTCATGCGGGAGCACCATGCTCGAGAGACGCGTATCGACATATTTGGCTGCGACCAGGTTCGCCAGCTCGCCGCGCGGCTGCACCAGGGGGACAGCCCGCCCCCTCCCCTTCGCCTTGCCGCGGGCACGGGCATCATCGACCATCTCGCGCAGCTGCTGCGCGACCTTGCCGTGGCCGAGACGCGCTTCGTTGGCGGCCGCCTGCATGGCGACCGTCAGGAACTGCTCTTCATCGCCATCGATGTGACTTTGCAGCAGCGCGACGAAGTGGGTGGCCTTTGTCACCGCCTACCACCTGTTCTGTCGTTCTTCATGCATTCATCTCGCGCTGTCTGTTGTGGCAACGCTCGGAAGACGCGCTATGATCGACTGCCCCCAAGTCGGGAACCGTTCTATCGTCGTTCCAGCGTTGTGACAACGAAATCCGTGCCCGGGTCGCCGAGGTGAAGCGCTGGTCTGATGTCGATCCATGGCACGCGCATCTTCATCTGAGCGTCTTTGTCGACCCGGTCGACAAACGCCATAGCAGGCGCGAACGCCGCAGCAGGTGCCAATAGCGCGCGTTTAACGTGCATTATCGCCGTTCGCCTGCAGCCGGCTCAGCGATCGTCAGCGGCTCGAAATAGTTGGCGCAGCCGCTCAAGGCGGCAAAGTCCGGATCATGGAATGTCACGATCCGTCGGATCAAATGCGATGGTACCGGGGCGAGCGCACGATCATGAGGAACACCATCATAGGACCGGCCCGCGCGCCAGCCACAAAACTGGCGCACGATGTGCGTTTCGTAGCCAAGACTGTCCTGGAAATAGGACATCGGGATAGCTGCTTCGACCACGCAAGGCACACCCGTCGAGCGAAGGATCGGGCCAAGCTCTGTATCACGGTCGATCGCCGCATAGAGGGACTCGCCACCCCAGAACCGGAAGAAATCCTCGACCCCGTCGTCGTTCCACGGCCGCGTGAAGAGGAACCAGATCCGTCCTGCTCGGGTCGGAGAGTGCGCCTGGTGGCGAAGCCGGAATTGTGCGGCGATCTCCGGTCCAAACGCGCCCGCCGACACTGCCGCATCGATCCTTCTCATCAGCCCGGCGACGCTTGGAAGATTCATTCCCTCTGCCAGGATGGCCGCCCCCTCATGAGGCATCAGGCGGCTGCAATGCCAGGCCAGAATCTCGTGGGGTCGCAGCAGCTCGCACAGCCGCTCGACCAATCGGTCATACTGAAATCCGGTGGCGAAGCGCTGCGTCGTCACCCAATCGTCCAACAGTTCGAGATGCTCGTCGAGGAAGGCAGTCACCGCCGGCGGCCAGCTTGCCGGGTGATCATAGTCAAGGAGCACGCTTCGCCCTCACATTTTAGCCAACCGCGGGGGTTGATCTGCAGGTCCAGACAGGGCTTGGCCGACTGTTACGGCTTTCGCGCCGCCTTGATCGCTTCCACGAGCCGATCCAGCTCGCTCCTCGCTTTATGGATGCGATCGATCGCTTGGCCGAGCGGCTCAAGCGCAGCTTCCAAATCCTCCTCCTCAAACCCCGCTACAAGCGCTTCCTTGCTGACCGGGATCGTCAGTGCGATATCGCCGGTCCTCGGATCACAGAGGAAGCCTCGATCCACGAGCTCGTCCATCAGGGGGCCTTGCGACCTCAACAGCGCCTTCCAGTCGCGCTGGCCCAAGGCATCCGTGCTCGCCGCGAACCGAATACCGGCGCCAGCGAATCCTGCGATCGTGCCGACCCAGGTCTCGGGCTCCTGACCATCCAGGCAGGAAACTGTGTCCAACACGAACGAGAGGTAGCAGTCATTCTCCTCTGATTGCGGCATGCGCCACTCCTCAGGCGCGAACCACTGCGTCTCGTCGAAATCAGCCGGTGCCTCGCCCGCCCAGCCGAGCGCACGTCGCTTGTCGTCGAGCCGGGATGCGACCGCTTTCTCAAGCATCGGCTGCATCGTGCTGTGAGCGTATCGAAGGGCGGCCTCCAGCTCATCGATGTGGCTCACGATAACCGCGCCGACGGCGGGCTCCGGCATGATCAGCCCCTCCTAAAACGATCCAACATGTTCGCCAAAAGCGGCGATGATCTGCTGCACGAAGGACCGACCGGCGACCGACACCCCGGCTGCCGTGGAAGCGGCGCGTGCAACGTCAGACCAGCCTGTCGTCGATACATCCGGCACGTTGGGCGAGAACGGCGCTAGCAAGACGATCCGCGCCGATCGCTTCTGCAGCTCGGCCCGTCGGGACACCGACGCCTTGTATCTATCGAGCTGATCGCGGCCAAGGCCGGCGCGTATCTTGACTTCGATGCCGATCAGATGGGCACTGGTCTCGATGATAAGGTCCACTCGGTCGGCAACATCGCCCATCGGACAGACCTCCGTGCTGACCCGGTACCCCGTCCCCAGCGCCTCGAACCAATCCGTCGCTGGCAGCGCGGCGCGAAGATAGTGCGCCAGGAACATTCTCGACGTCTCGCCCCCGAACTCGGTCATCCATAGCCCGGCCAGTGCGCCCGCATTACGCACCTCATCCTGACCCAAGCCCGCCAGCGACCAGGGATTGATGAGACCGCCCCGCGCCTTGGCGGTGGCGAGCGGGGCCCTCAGCGAGTGGAAGGCAGCCTGCAGGTCGCCGAGCGCGTAGAATTGCTTGGGCGCGCGAGGCTGCCCGCTTGGCAACACGGCACGAAGCGCCAGGAAGGCGGTCTCCAGTGCATTCGCTTGCAGACGGTTAGCCAATTTGAGCTCTAGCGCGGGCTTCGGCCGCCGCGACAACTTCTCTTACCAGCACCGCGGGCCATACGCGACCGAGTTGGGCGTCGGACGGATCGTTGGTGTGAAACCGGCCCGAGTAGATGCCGATAAAGTTGACGGCGCCATCGCCGGCTTCGATGCGGCCGTGCGTGCCCTCCAGCTCAATCTGGCCGTGCGCTCTCTGGATGACTGGTGACCCCGACATGCCCGGCCGCGAAGCGGAATCCACGATGAGATATCGCTGGTGCTTGCTCGCGGTGAAGAATGGCTCGCTGGCAAACGTTGCCTGTTTCCACACAGGCAGCCCGATGCCGAGGCGACCGAACGGATAGCCGAGGATGAAAATCGGCATTCCGATCCGCTGCTTGAGTGCCACGGTGCGAACGGCGTTCATCGGCATTACCGAGGCTTCGCCGGGCGGAGGCAAATCCACGTCCAAAGCTGCGATGTCTACAGCGCGACCGTGTTGTGGATGCTCGACCCATAGCGGCTCGTCGTCCGCGTCGATTGTCGGCACCCGGACGATCAGCGGTGGTCGACTCCGATCGTTCAAGGGAACGTGCACCCGCAGGTGATCCGGAATGCCGCCCTTCTTATGCGTGACCTCGTTAGTCTCGTTGTTACGGCCAGAGACGACGTGCCAGTTGGTCAGCAGAGACAGACCTCCGTCGAACCGCAGCCACGGGAACGCCGTCGCACCTCCAAGGAGCTGGTCGCCGAAGAAGGCCTCGACGTACAAGGGTACTAGCGAGCAGGTGTCGATCCCGGGCGCCGTCACTTCAACCTCTCCAGCAGGCGACCCACAGCGCCGGCTTCGGCCGCCAGGTTGCGGTTGTAGGCAAGCGGCATGCGCGGGCTCTTCCACCGCAAAGCGTCCATGATCCCGGCAAGGTCCTCACCGCTCGCGAACAGGTCCTGGTTGAGCCCGACCCGGGTCGAGTGTGCGCTCACCCCCTTCAGCAGCCGCACGATATCGTCAGCGGTTAGATCAGATAGTGCTCCGGTGTCGAACGCGCGTTGGATCATCGCCCGGTAGATGGGTCCTATGGAGGCGGGGTGAAGCGCAACGGAGCCGATGTCATACTCGGTGCGAGCCGGCACTGCCGGCCGCGACAGCGTTTTGCGCAGGTCCCAGGTCTCTCGTCCGGTGATACTGTCGATGCTCCGTCCCTTCACGGCAGCCCGTGCCTTGTAGCGCCGGACCTGTACGCGGCGGAACAGTGGCCCGTGTCGTATTCCCGCTGCCTCGGTCCACGCAGTGATCGCGCGTACCGATCGCGGGCTAAGGAATGCTGTCGCCCCCTCCCCTTCCTGATCGCTCTTGCTCCGCGGAATCGCCAGCAGCCGCGCCTCGGGATCGATCGCCTCGTGGATATGCTCGATCTCGATCGCGACCAGCTCGGAAGCGCGCAGGCCAGTGTCGTAAGCTACCGAAAGCAGCGCTCGGTCCCGCAACCCCGGCAAATCGTCTGCGCACGCCTCCAGCAGCCCCCTGATGTTGATCCCGCGGGGCTTATCGCGCTCGACGTCACGTACCGGCCCTTTGAAGCGCAGCGGGCGTGCCTGCGCCTGCGCGGTCCCCTTCTCTCGGCGAATGGCGCGAAGCCGCAGCTTGACCAACTCGGCCTGGGTCGGGTCCTTGAGGTCGAGCAATTGGTGGATCTTGGCAATCGACGCCTTGTAGCGCGAGAGCGACGCGGGTCGACTTCCCTTCCCGGCTCGCGCGTCGAGATAGTCGGCCACTGTCTCGGCCGTCGCTGGCACTGAGACCCGGTTGGCACGCCGGCACCAAGTGTCGAAGGCTTCAATATCGGATTTTAGCGCACGAATGCTGTGAGGTGACGACGCCGCCTGATACGCCTTGATCAGCTTCTCGTTGATGACGATGCGGGCACCAGCGCGCATCTGGACGATGGCCGAGGCGAGACCGTCTCCCTCCCCTGCGAGAGAGACACTCAGCGCCCTCGTCGCCTCGCCTACAGGCCTGGCTTCCCCATCGTGAGTCACCATGGTCTGGCCATCTCGACGATCTGCTCGAGGGTGAACGGCTCCAGCCCGTAGACCGCCGCCAATCCGTTGAACGCCTCCACAGCTACGCGCTGGATCTCGGCCTTGTCGATTGAGGTCAGGGTCGCAGCATATTCATACGCGAGCTCGACGGCGGCATAGCCCTCGTCATCGAACTGGAACGGGCCTCGTGGCCACCAACTATCTGTGAGGTTGGCAATGCCGAGGCGAATATGGATCGGGAACGAGCCACCATGCGCGAGGGCAAGCGCGCAATTGCGTTCCAAGAAGTCGATCCAATGCTTGAAGAAATATCCGGTCGAGAGCGTGATCCGCTCGCCCTCGCGCTGGAAGAGAAAGCCCCCGCCCACACCCCAGATTTCGCCGGTCTTCTCGAACCACTGGGTGAGCGCGCGGGTAGGATCGACGTCCCCTTCCGGCGTGCCCGGCCAGTAAACCATGACGCCGCCTTGGCTCGCGCCGTAGTTGAACGAATTGGCACGCCCGAGCAGTGCAGGGTGACCCATATGCTCGGCTAGCGCGCGCCTGGCTCCCGGCTTTGCGGCCCATTTCGAGGGGATGATGCGCGCGTAGCCGGGGAATTGCTGCTTCCATATGACCTTGCGACTGCCATGGCTGCTCGTCACGATCTGCGGGACGTCTCGGTCAAACCAGAGGTCAAGGTCGCCGGCGAAATGCGGCTGCCACTGCACCGCTTCGGGCGGTGGCGCTGGGATCTGCTCAAGCGACAGCTTCAGCGCAGCCGCCAGCTGCTTGGTGAGCTCCCCGCGCACGCGCCTCAATTCGCCTGTATCGGCGCCCTCGGACAGATGAAACGCGATCGGGCCGCGCCTCCCCCGCATGTCGAACGGCAGCTTGTCGAGCGTCGCGCCGGGGAATGCCGTGTTCCAGACCTGGATAACGCGGGTGTCGGTTAGCGCCCGATTGGCGTAGCCCAACTCAAGCAGCACGTTGGGATTGGCGCAGGCCTTCCCGCTCGCTGAGACGGCGATCGGCGTTACATCTCCGACGAACACCGCCGCGGCATCGATCTTCCGTAGAATGGTCGCGACGATATCGGGGGTGCCAGCAACGCCCTGGGTGTCGGATGTCAGGCTCGGCCGATCGGCTTCTTCGACCTCAGCCGATATGAGCGCGATCGCGGCGTCGAGCGCGAAGCGGATCACTTCGCGCGTGACCCGCCCGTCGAGATCGCTTTGCCATGACCAGAAAACCGTCTTTTCCGCGCTCAACCGCCCTGCCCCCTTCAGCCCCGCTTGTAGCGCACCATATAAAGAACGGTCAAATCTGCTTATGTGATAACTGCAATTATCGAATGTCCACTTTCGGGAGGTCACGGATGTAGAAACGAACTGCTGACTTTGGTTTCCCGCCATGGCATTGTCGCCATCCTATGACGCGGACAGACAACCTGCGCGCCGACGACAGCCTGCTCCTGCTCGGGCGCCTCGATGGCCGATTGCACGGTAGTCCATGCGCCGACATCTTTCTCGCGCGCTCGCGCCTGGAAGGCGCCACCGTCCTGGCCGGCCTCGCCGGCGTGCCGATCGCGGTGCGCGACCTGCAGGACTGGATCGCCGGCCGCACACCCCCTCCCCGCGCTTCCGAAGGCCTCAACGATCCGATCTCGGTTGCCGCCGTCTTCCACCTTGCGCTCAGCCGCGACGAGGATCTCAAGGATTCGCTCGGCCGCGCCACGCTCAACGTGCTCCGTACGGTACTCGATGACCGCACCGAGGCGAAGGTTTATGCGGCCGAAGACTTGGCGCACTTCGGGCCGATGTGGCGACAGCTGCGAACCGTGGCGGACGCCCCCTTCCCTTCCGGTGACCTCCTCTCTGTCGCCAACCGCATTTTCCAGCTGTTCGCGCTGACCGAACCAGCGGCACCAGGCAGCTGGGATGTCGTCAGCGTCGATGGTCGCGCTCTCGAGCTGCCTCCCCGTGGACGCGATCGAAACTGGCTGATCGCCGCCGCCGTACCGCGGATGCTGTGCCGCGCTGGCTTCACGACCCGCGTGATCCCCTCGTTCATCCTGATGTCCAAGTTTCTGCCCCCCTCCCCCGCCGATCTGGCAGAGACCTTGGCCCAGGCGATCGGTCGGACGGCGCATGCTGGCTTGCGCGACCTCGACGCGATCGAGCGTGCGGCGTCGCGCATCCAGACCGATCTGGCCGTCACGAAGCGGAGCAAGGCCCCTCTCCTTGCCCGCCTGCAGCTTGCCTATCCGGGCCTTCAGCCGGCCGCTGTCGCGCGCCTGTTGAAGGTCACCCCGCAAGGCGCGCGCAAGCTACTCGCCTCACTTGCTCATCCCTCTTGAACCACAGACACCGTGCAATCCAAGCCACAGAACCCTCCGTCCCGGCATCACTTCATCCCGCAGTTCCTCCTCGACCAGTGGAAGGATGGCGACACCCTGCTGCGCTATCGGCGCAATCGGATCGGGGAGATCGAGAGCAGTCCTGCATCACCCAAGAGCGTCTGCTTCGAGCGGGACCTGTACAAGACGATCGGGTTCCCGCCCGAGCATGCCCAGCAGATGGAAACCCTGTTCATGCAGGTGATCGATGACGCTGCGGCCAAGGTTCACGCGCTGCTCCTCGACGGCAAGGTCAACTCGCTCAGCGACGCGCAATGCTCGGATTGGGGCCGGTTCGTCATGTCGCTGTGGTTCCGGACACCGCTGGATATGCGCGGCATGAAGGACGCCGTCGGCGCTCTCGCAAGCGCAGAGGCCGCGAAGTCCGTGCTGCGCGGCGACGATGGGGCGCTGCCGCCCGAGGCCGTGAGCGCGCTTCAGATGGTAGTCCTGCGCTTGGTCATCGACGACGCGGATCGCGGACGAGCGTTCATCAACATGGACTGGCGCATAATCAAGACGAACAATCGCCGGGAATTGTTCGTCTCCGATTGGCCGCTCGACGTGCCGGTCAGCTTCGCCTGGCTTGGTAGTGCCTCGTCCTATGTCACTCTTCCGATCGGACCGGAGACCCTCTTCGTTGCTGCCGGGTCCACTACGCTGGCAAATCGGATCGTGAGCCTACCCGAGCGAGAACTGATCACGCGGCAGAACCGGTCGACCGTGGGACATGCCCAGGCGTTCGTAGGCGCGAGGACGCGTCAAGCCGGCGACTTCATCCGCGCGAACTTCGGCCTGCGAAGCCGCCACTCCGTGAAGCAGAGCACCGCCGACAAATATAAGCGGGACGCCATATAAGGCGGCGACCTCGCCAGACGCCGCGCTCCATCACCCTACGACAGCAGCCCCTCGATCGCCTTCAAAAGCTCGGCGGGCGACGCCTCAGCCTTCGGCGGCACCTTGATCGTCAGCCCCCCTCCCCGCGCCTTCGTATAGCGCAGGATGACCTTGCCCCCCTTGCCGGTGATCTCCTTCTCGGCGGCAGCCTTCACGGCTGGCGCGACAGTCGCCTTCACGAGCCGCTTCGCGACTTCCGGCCCGCTCAGCTTCAAGCCTTTCTGGCTGCGCTCTTCCTCGATGCGTTCAGCCTCTTCGCGCATCTTCGCCAGCGCCTTCGGATCTCCGGTAAGCGGCTTGATGTCACGCGCGACGCGTACCGTGATGTCGTGCGTATCGGAGAACGCCGCGACAACTGGTTCGGGCAAGCGCGCAACGTCGAGAAGCCGGCTCAGCCACGACTTGGAAAGGTTTAAATGCTCGGCCATCTGCGACTGCGAGCCCTCGTAGAACTCCGCGAGCGCCACCGTATATTCCTTGGCCCGCTCCCAATCCGAGATGTCCTTACGCGAGCGGTTCTCGACATCTGAAACCCGGAACGCCTCCTCGTCCGTGACACTCTGGATCGTCACCAGATACTCGAACTCCGGGTGGTGATGCGCTCGCAGCCATTTCACCGTCCACCAACGGCGGACGCCGGCGATGATCTCGAAGTCGAAGTTCGGGTCATCTTTCAGACGCCGAACGATAGCGGGGATCCGTTGCTTCTTGGCGGAGAGGAAGGAGTCGATGAGATCGCGGCAGCTATCTTCGTTCAAATGATCCAGATCGCGATTGTGCATCCGCCATGGGCGGCACCGCTCCGGATCGACCCACTCCGTCCGGTCGGCGACCGTTTTCCCCGTCGCGATGCGCGCGAGCGTCTGGCTGCGACTTGCCATGATGCCGTCCGCAGGGGTCGCCTTATCGAGGTTCTCCTCGTCGTCGAGCCCCTCTGTGAACATCGAGCCGAAGCCCTTGTTGCCCTTGCTCATCGGCCCGTTTCTCCTTCTCTCTTGCCCTCGCCGACGGGTGCCAACAGGCCAGAGTTGCCACGTGGCAACTGCGCCGCCCCCAGGCGCTTGCACTGACGTTCCTGCCGTGTGCGATCTGACATGGTATTCCTACCTAACATATTGCTTCTATTGGGTTCTTCCACTTTGTTGTCACGTGGCAACTCGGTGATCCGGCTTCGTCTCACTCCCCGATTGCCCGTGCTCGCCGACGTGAGAAATATCGGAGTTGCCACGTGGCAACTCTCCCTAAATTCGGCCCCCTGCCCTGCTCGCCCAGGTGCGCAGAACGTCCTGCTCAATATCCTGGCAAACGTCGCTGAGATGCTTCATGCAGCGGTTGTAGACCTCGTGCGACGTGACGGGCTTGTCGAGTTCGAAAACGGTTTTCATCCTGGAGCTGGCATTGTCGATTTCGGCGCTGGTGACCATCACCGACTGCGTCATTGAGCCACCGAAGACCTGCCGCATCATCGACAGTATCTCCCGGTGCATCGACTTGCTCTCGTCCACGCGGCTGCCGACCAGCCGGATGAAGTTGTAGGCCGGCCTTCCCCGCCCCGCGAGTTGCTCGAGCTGCTTCATCGTCGTTCGCGTCATGTCGATGAAAGATACCGTCGAGGCGAAGTCGACAAGGCTCGGCGGCACCGGAATGACCATGCAGTTAGCGGCCTGGAGCACAGCCATCGACACCATGCCCAATGCCGGCGGCGGGTCCATGATCACGACGTCATAGTCATCGACCACCTCATCAATGGCCTGCGCGATCAGGTCGATGATCTCCATGTTCTGATTTCGCGCCATGTGCCCGGCGATCTCATACTCGAGATTATAAAGTCGCAGGTTCGACGGGATCAGGTGGAGGTTGTGAAAGTGCGTCTTGCGGATAATCTTGCGAACGCCAAGCAGCTCCGGATTGTGAAAATGCCCGTAAAGCGTGTCTTCCTCGTCGAGGTCCACGTCGGGGCGATAGCCGAACATCATGGTTGAAGACGCCTGGCTGTCGCAGTCGATGAACAGGACCCGGTAGCCCTTGATGGCAAAATGCTGGGCGAGATGCAGCGCGATCGTCGACTTGCCGACGCCCCCCTTGAAGTTGCAGACCGAGATGATCGCCGGGGTATCGGTTGGCTCGCGCCAGGGACGCGTTCCAAACACCTCGCGCATATGATCAAGCTCTTCGAGCGTATACTGCAGCCTATGCCCGGAGCCCGTCCGCCCTCGAGCGGGGAGGCGGCCGTCGCGCTCCGCTTCCCGGACAGCAGATGCCGTCCGCCCGACCAGTGCAGCAGCTTTCGAAATCGGGAAGGTCGGACCCTTCTTCTGACCGGTTTCGGGATCAACCGCGCTGTCACGAATGCGCTTGAGGATCGTCAACGACTTTCTGTGGAGCACGTCCAGACCACCTTCGATGAGGTCGTCCGGCTGTGCTAGGGAGGGGTCGGTAGCCATCTCAGTCCGCTTCTGTGGGTTTGATGCGCCATGATAGCCACGTTGGCAGTTTCGAGCAAGGAAATGGCCACCAGACTTACAAGTTGACCGATGATCTCCGAGCCCCTTGCGCATGTGCGCGCTTTCTGGCCAATCGGCGGCGGCTGCGACCGATGATCTCCGTGCCTTTGCGTGTTGCTGCAAAGCCTGGCGCTGGGATTGTGGCGACAAACGGCTACCTATGGATAACCACCGATGATCTCGGTACTTTGCGATGATCTCGGTGCGTATCAGCGATGATCTCGGTGCGAGCCGACCGATGATCTCAGAGCCCATACCTATTACTAGAATCACCCTATAAAAAACCGATTCGCGAATCGTTTTGATTTTTCGATTTTGGGTGAAGGAGGGCAGGGGGAGGGCGCAGAACGGCACCGACATCATCGGTGTTTCTGCAACTCTCGCGGCCTTTTCCCCTCCCAAACTGCCAACGGGGTTGATTTCACGCCTCAAACCTGTTGAGACATGCCCATCACAGCCCCCGGTCGATTCGGGGGGAAGGGCAGACCATGAATGGGGATCAGCATAGGCCGCTGGGGCATCAGTACGCACTAGCCATGCTCAACGGCGGCGAGGAGAGCGTCCGCAAGCTCGCCACCACCGCCGGCACCCAGCTCACCTTGGAGGCATTCCTGCGCGTCCAGGACGAAGAACCGGTTCCTGCCTTCCTCCACTCCGCGCTTTGTGCGATGTCGCTGCCAACCAAGCGGCCCAAGGACGACACTCAGCCCATCGTCCGTGAGGACGGCAAATATGCGCTGGCCATCAATCCCAGGCCAGTGCTTCAGAATGTCGACGGCAAGTCCGTCATGCGAAGCCTTGGTGTGCCTTATGGCGCCTATCCACGCGTTGCCCTGATCTACCTCCTCTCTCAGGCGGTCATGAAGCAATCGCGGGACGTTTATCTTGGCCGCAATTTCACCGAGTGGATGCGCCGCCTTGGCTACCAGACCGTGTCTTATGGACCACGCGGGACGGCCAACCTGATGCGAGAGCAGGTGGATCGGCTGCTGGCGTGCGAGTGGCAGATCCGCTGGGACGGCACCGACACGGAAGACAACGCCTTCGCTGTCCGGGACGTCAAGATTTCCAACGAATATGCCGGTTCGCTCGACAAGAACGGCTCATTCGCGCGCGAAATCCGTATGTCCGAGGCGTTCTACTCGCACCTCATCGACCATGCCGTGCCACTCAATGAGATCGCCATCCGCGAGCTCAAGGGTACGCCAACGGCGCTCGATCTATACACTTACCTTGCCTACCGGCTCCCGCGGATTGGATCCGACAAGGGCCAGGTTATCTCATGGGACCAGCTCGCCAAGCACCTTGGCAACGAGGCCGACAGCAAGCGCTTCCGACAGACCGTCCGCGAAACCATGCAGATCGTGTCGGCGGTCTATCCCAACGCAAATGTCGATCTCTCCGGGCGGAAGGTCATTCTTCATCCGTCACCGGCACCGCTGGAGCGCAAGCTCGTGGGGCCGCACCTTCGACTCGTCGGGGGCGAGGCTCCGAAAACGGCACCGAGATCATCGGTCAAACCGGCCCATGCAGCGAAGTCCGCGCCCGCGAAGGACGATGCGCCGACTCTTCCGTTCCCCGCCGGGTCTCTCTCATACGGCACGCGTGAGGCCGTCTTCCGCCAGATCGCGCTGACCAAGGGCCATCCGTGGTCAGTGGATGACATGGCGGCTGCATTCCGCAAGGGATGCCCCGATTTTAGCCGGCCGCGCACCGATTCAGAGTGGCTGCGGATCTGGGAAAAGTTCGTCGTCGCCTATGCTGAACGCCGCGCGAATCGAAGCGACGACTAACCGATGATCTCCGAGCCGTTCGCGTTGAGGCGAGCGCAGGCTGAATCTGTCTCCAAGTCTCAGACCGACCGAAAAGAGGAAAGGAGGGGCCGAGCGTGTAAGCAGGAGGTAGAATTATGCCGCTTACAGCCAGACGGCCATCGCAGGAGATAGTCGACATTGTCGGGGCCCTGGGCGGCACGTGGAGCGGCAATGTCGCGATGTGCCGCTGTCCCGCACACAGCGATCGCGATCCAAGCTTGTCGATTCGGCAAGGGGATCGCGGCATTCTCGTCACCTGTTTCGCAGGATGCTCGCGCGAAGACGTCCTGCGTGAACTGCGCCTTGTTCGCCCGGGTCGCCATTATCCGCCACCCGCCTTGGCGGACTCGCCGCGGCCGATGAACGTCGAAAGAATCTGGAATGAGGCGGTCGACGTTCCGGGCACCCTTGCCGAGCGCTACCTCCAGTGCCGGAACCTCCTCCCACCACCACGCGATCTTCGCTTCCATCCGCGTTGCCCTTACCTGCCCAAGCCGAAGACGATCTTCGAACCCGCTCTCCTGGTAGCGGTGCGCGAGGGAAACCGTCTGGTCGCAATTCAACGCATATTCCTGAACCCCGACACCGCCCATTACACGCGCAAGGTCATGCTTGGCGCCCCGGGGCACGGCGCTTGGCGGGGCGGGGCAGGGGGCAACACCCTTGCCATCGCCGAGGGCTTTGAGACGGCCGACGCTTTCGCGCGCCTGAGCAACCTCCCGTGCTGGGCTTCACTCGGCGCACGTCGGCTCAACCAGCTCGTCATTCCGCCCACGGTCACAACGCTCCTGGTCGCCGAGGACAACGATTCCGAAGGGCACAGGGCAGCCGAAAGTGCCCAAGCGCATTACGCCCGGTCGGGCCTCATCATCGAACGCGCGCCCCCGCCGCCAATCTACAAGGATTGGGCAAAGGCGCTCGATGCCCGAGCGCAGCAGAGCCGCGTCTAGGCGCGAAGCGCCGGAGGAGAGGGGAGGGGGATCGAAAGGGTGTCGCTGCCGAGGGTGCAGCCCACTCCGGAGACCACACCCATGTCCGATCTCTTCGAAGCGGCCGCCCAGGCTGAGCGCGAGGCCGTGCGCCTCCTTCTACCCCGTCTGCGCTCCGACGAGGCCATTCAGCGTCGTCACCTCAACGACGCGATGACCAAGGCCTTCGGCGGTTCTGATGCCGACGGTCGCTGGACACAACGCGCCAGCTTTGAACTCCTCGAGCATGCCCTTGCCATCCATCTTCAGTCGAGCGCCCAAAAAATTGCGGCGTTCGGCGACGTCCGCGCGCTGATCGATTTGTCCGATCGCCTGCCCACTCAGACGGTTCGCAGCGAGGATCAGATCGAATGGCAGCAATTCTCGACACCTGTCGACATCGCTGCGGTTATGACGCTTCTCGCCAACGTCCAGCCCGACGACATCGTGCTCGAGCCGAGCGCGGGTACGTTCCCCGACGCTTCAAACACTGGCCGCCTTACTACTCGATCCTGGCCAATGTGCTCACCAACGCAACGCTTCCCAGCATCAGCCTGGGCCGACATAGCTGCTCGTTAGGTCCAGCCACAAAGAGTGTCTTGTTACCGAGTCGCTGAGCTGTGATGTTTCAGGCCGACCGCGGCGCTTACCCAAAGAGCTGGCGGTGGTCGGCCTGAAACATCAATTTCTCGAGATTATGCTACTGAACGATATTCGCGCGCAAACGAACATGAAGGGCAGTCGCTTTGGCACCAGTCCCGCTCCCAGATTTGGCCGCCAAGATTCTCGCGCTCTGCTAACTGAGTCATGGCTTCGGTGATCGCACCGCCACTGTCTTTAATTCGCTGGATTGGGGCCAGCCAAATCCGGTGATGAGACAGTGTACTCTCTTCAAGCAGCGCCCGCAGCGCGGTCTCAGAAATCAGATCGTTCACGAATCCCAGTTCAACTGCACCATAGGGGGTGAAGTGATTTCCACATGCGGGCTCTTCAATTGTCGCTGATCCTTCGGGCCAGTGGCAGGCCTGGAAATGCGGAACGCCTGTACCACCAATACCGCATCGAAGGCATCCACCATAGGCTCCAATCAGCACAGCATGTCCTGCCGCGCCGTAACTTTCAGTCCAGCCGTAGAGGAATGTGTCAACGGCGGAGTAAAAACC
>NZ_DJDV01000041.1:0-5867 GCF_002431195.1 Sphingobium sp. UBA5915
CGGCGCTGCGTTCGATCGGGATGAGGCCGTAGCGGCGGGCGATGAGGCCCCAGAGCGGAATGTCGAGCAGTTCGCGCTTGGCGCCGATCGCCGGCCGATCGAACAGGCACAGCATGTCGATGGTTTCGAACATCGATTCATGCTTGATGATGTAGAGATAGGGACCAAGCGGCAGATCGCCGTCCACCACCACCCTTTGCCCCAGGAGCCAGCGCGCGCAACCACGGTGGAAGCGGCTCCACCCGGTGGCGATGCGCGGCACCATGTCGGCGTCAAAGCCCCCGGCCAGCATCGCGGCGAGCACGAAGAGAAGGCTGCCGCTGTAAAAGATCAGCATGAAGGCAAGCGAACGCAGCGCGGTCAGGATGGTGTTCATCAGGATCATATGCCGATCAGCGCTGCGATCCGGCGCAGCAGATATTTATTATATTCGCGCATCAGCACCGACAGGCTGGGGTGGCTGGGCACCGCGTCATAGACAATGTGGATGCGCGGGGGCAGCGCCTGGGTCAGTTCCAGCGCGGATCGACGCATATGCCAGTCGGTGGTGACGAGCCGCACCGTCTGATAATCGCGCCGCGCCAGCCAGCGCGCGGTTTCCAGGCCGTTGGAGCGGGTGTCGATAGCCTCGCGGCCGAGCGTGATGCAACAATCGAACAGGGCTTCGGGCGCATCATATTGGGCGGCCAGTTCCCCCGGCCTGACCGACCGGTCGACGCCCGAAATCAGCATCCGCCTGGCCGCGCCCTGCTGCATGAGGGCGATGCCGCGGTCGATACGGCCAGGGCCGCCGGTCAGCACGACGATGGCGTCGGTGCGGCGACCGTCGAGCGGTTCGGGCAGGAAGATGGCAAACCAGGCAAAGCCCAGCACCCAGCCGAGCAGCGCCAGCGCGGCGAGGCGTACGATCATAGCGTCCGCCCCAGGGCGCGCAGCACCGTCCAGCGTGCCGTCAGCGTCGCCAACAGCACGCCGGCGACCGGCAGGGCCACAAGAATGAGCCAGCCCTGCCAGGGCAGCGTGATCGCCGCGAGCAATTCCGACCCGGTCGCGCCCAGCCGCAGCCCGATCAGCAGAATGACGAAAATGCCGAAGGAGAAGCCCAGCGCGCCGCCCATCAGCGCATCGAGCCCGATGCGCCGCTGGAACAGGCGGGCGATCTGCACATCGGTCGACCCCATGAGATGCAGCACGTCGATGGTGCCGCGATGGCTGTCATGCGCGCCGCGCGCCGCCAGCACGACGACCGCCGCCGTCGCCAGCATCATCAGCAGGACCGCGCCCAGCGCGAGCAGGCCAAGCGCCGAAAGCAGGCCGGCAAGCGGCGTCAGGAAAGCGGCGTGCGGATCGACGCGCAGCTTGGGCGACAGAGCGGCGAGCCGCTGGCGCAGGCGATCGACCTTCGTCCCGGCGTCTCCCGGCGTCAGCATGACGTCGATCAGCGCGGGGACCGGCAGGTCGCCATTCAAGGCTTCTTCGCCCAGCCAGGGGCGCAGTTGATCGGCCAGGACGGCGGACGGAACAGGATCGGCAGAGCGCACTTCGGGCGCAGCCCGCAGCGCCCTGAGCGTTTGCGCGGCAAGGGCGGCGCGGGTCTGCGCGTCGGCCTCCACCACCTGCACGCTGGCGCGCCCGGCAAGATCGGCGCGCATTGACTGGACCGCCGCGCCCAGGCCAAGGCCCGCAGCAGCGGCAAGCACCGTCACGAACATCATGATCGCGATGATCCAAGGCATCGGCCCTGCGACCCGCCCGCCCGGCAGCAGGCGATGGCGCGCGGCGGTGGCAGCCTTTCGCTCGGCGCGGCCACTCATCGGCCTTCACCCCTGTCCTGATCGTCGCGCGCGCGCGGGGGATATCGCAGGGTGCCGGTGGGATCGGCCAGCCGCCCCTTGTCGAGCTTCATCATCTGCGCACCCGACACCTGCGCCATCAGCGGCAGATCATGGGTGGCGACGACGACAGTTGTGCCAAGACGATTGAGCGCTTCGAACAGGGTGAGCAGGCGGCGGGCCATGTCCGCATCGACATTGCCGGTCGGTTCGTCGGCGACGAGGATTTCTGGACGGCCGATCACCGCGCGGGCGATCGCCACGCGCTGCTGCTCCCCGCCCGACAGGGTGGCGGGCCGCGCGTCGCCGCGATCGCCCAGCCCGACCCAGTTCAGCATTTCCGCCACCGGCGCGTCGACCTCATCCTCCTTCATGCCGGCAACGCGCAGCGGCAAGGCGATATTGTCATAGGCCGACAGATGCGGGACGAGCCGGAAGTCCTGGAACACGACGCCGATGCGGCGACGGAAGCCCGGCAGCCGCTTACGCGGCAGAGTCACCACATCTTCGCCGAATAGGCGGATGACACCCCGGCTAGGCCGCTGCGCAAGATAGAGGAGCTTCAGAAGCGACGTCTTGCCCGCACCGGACGCGCCGGTGAGAAAATAGAAACCGCCGCTGGCGAGCGAAAAGCTGACGTCCGAAAGCGTCTCACTGTCCAGCCCATAGCGCAGGCCGACATTTTCGAACTGGACGATGGCCGACATGGACGGATGATGGCGCGATGGCGCTCCCTGCTTGGCGAAGGCGCAGCCATGGCACAGGGGGCGTGCCGTCGTAAAGCCCGCCCCGCCTGTCGTGGCGAGTCGCGGGCGGCGAACCGAGGCGCGTCTTGCCGCTTGCGCGCGAGTCCAAGCCATGGCTATGAAGCGAAATGATCCTGCTGTGCCCCAATTGCGCGACCCGCTATGTCGTGCCCGACAGCGCCGTCGGCCCCAATGGGCGCCAGGTCCGCTGCGCGGCGTGCAAGCATAGCTGGTTCCAGGAAGCAGCCGTCCCGCCCGCGCGCGACGAGGCAGCGCCGCCGGCCGAACAGCCGTCCGAACCGCCAGCTGCGGCGCCAGTTCCGCCGCCGGCTCCGACCCCGGAGCCCGAAGCCTTTGCCGCGCCTCCGTCCGATGCGGCGGACGCTGCGGACAATCCAGTCGCGGCGGCGGAGACCCCTGCGGTGGACGCTGCCGCTGAGCCGCCGGCCGCCGCGCCCGAGCCAGCGCAGGCCGATCATCGCTTCGATGACATTTATGCCGGTGCGCCAGTCAGCCGGGACACCGAGGAGAGCTACGCGCCGACGGTTGCCACCCGCGCGCGTCGCAATCCGGTCAAGCTGTGGACCTATGCGGCCGCCGCCTTCTTCTTCGTCGTAGCCGCCGCGGGCGGCGCGCTCTATTATTATGGGCCGCCATCCTGGATGGTGGCGATGGGTCTGGTGCCCGAAGAGGGCGACCCGGACCTGCTTTTCTACCTGTCGAAGCCCGCCGAGCGCCGCAAGCTGCCGACCGGGGAGGAATATTTCGCCTTCGGCGCGCGCATCGTGAACAGCGGGACGCAGGCGCTGCCCGTGCCGCCGGTGCTGGTGCAACTGCGCGACCGGCAGAACCGGCTGGTGTTCAGCTGGACGACGAAGGCGGACAAGACGCGGCTGAAACCGGGCGAGGAAGCGTCGATCAACGAAAGCCGGATCGACATTCCCAAGAACGCCGAAAATCTCTCGCTCACCTTCGTTCAGTAAAGGGCACGCCAGAATGGGGGGCGCCGTCGACCTTCAGGGGTAGCTGACCGTCTTGGGCCGGCCCTGCGGGATCGGGATGAATTCCTGGTCGTCGCCGGGGATGAGCGGAAAGCGCATCGCGTCCCAGTCCTCGCGCGCCTGCATCAGCCGGTCCGGGCGCGAGGAGACGAAATTCCACCAGACATGGCGCGGCGAGGAAAAGGCTTCGCCGCCGCACAGCACGATCCGGCCGCCATCGACGCTCATCAAGGTGGCGGAGGTGCCGGGCCGCAACACATAGAGCGTTTGTGGCGTCAGGGTCATGCCATCGAGCGCAGCATCGCCGCCCGAGACATAGAGGGCGCGTTCGTCGGCGGATGGGTCAATGGCGATCCGGCCGCCGGGCGCAAGCTGGATGTCGGCGTAAATGGTGTCGGCATAGGTGGTGACGGGTGAGGTTTCGCCCCAGAGCGTCCCCATGATGACGCGCGCGCGCGTCGATCCGTCTTCGATGACCGGCAGCCCACCTTCGCTGACATGCTCGAACGCCGGATCCATTTCCTCGACCCGGTCGGGGAGCGCCAGCCAGGTCTGGATGGCCGACAATTTGGACACCTTTGCCCGGTCTTCATCGGGCGATCGTTCGGAATGGACAATGCCGCTGCCCGCCGTCATCAGATTGACCGCGCCCGGCTCGATCAATTGCTCGGTCCCCAGTGAATCGCGATGCAGAAATGCGCCTTCATACATATAGGTCACGGTGGCGAGGTTGATGTGGGGGTGCGGCCGCACGTCGATCCCCTGCCCCGGCGCGATCTGCGCCGGCCCGGCCTGGTCGAAGAAGATGAAGGGGCCGACCATCGTGCGCCCCTTGGACGGCAGGGATCGGTGCACCTTGAAGTCGCCCAGATTATGGCTGACGGGGGTGATGGTCTGAACAATGAGGTCGTCGAAGGTCATGCCGCATCCAGTTCGGGATAATGACGGAAGATGCCGTCTTCATTGAAGGGTAGCCGCCGGTCGCTGGCGAGATAATCCTGCAATTCGGGCAAGGCCGCAACCCTGTCGTGCAGGGCTATGACCGCTGGGAAGCGCCCATCGAGCGACGCCATGCGCACCGGGAAGGCGTAGGTCAGGCCGGCGACCAGCTGAAATAGCGAGAGGTCGGCATAGCTCCAGCGTGCCCCGGCCAGCCAGTTGCCCGGTTCAGAACCAAGCGCGCGCTCGAAATAGCTGAGATATTTGGGAATGCGCTCATCGCGAAAGCCCTGGGCGCGGCGCAGCGCTTCCGGTTTCTGATCCGCATAATAGAGATGGACACCGACAGGATGATGCACGTCATGCGCTTCAGCGACCATGTCCATGATCGTCAATTGGAGCTGCGCGAGCCAGTAGCGGCTTTTCATGCCCGATGGGCCGCATTCATGCCTTTCGGACAGATAGAAAAGGATATTGGCGGTCTGGGACACGGTTGCGCCATCGATGCCGAGATAGGGCGGCGCGAAGGCGGGGCCTCGATCATGGCTTGCCATGTCGGCCATCAGCGCCTCACCCCCTTCTTCCCGCGCGCAGTCGCGATAGGCGATGCCACAAGCCTCCAGCGTCAGCCGGACGAATTCGCCGCGGCCGGGAATGGTCGGCCAGTACCAGAAGTCATAGGCCATCGGGGACGCTCCTTGCTGTGATCCGGAGGCGGAACGCGGGGGCGCGGCATATGGTTTATCGGCAGCCCGAAAATTCGGCCTTTTCGGTCAGTCAGACACGGTGCCTGAGCCTTCCCGGTCGCCGCAGGAGATGGCGGGCCCCGCCCGCCATCCGCCTGACCATTATCCCTCTTCAGTCGTGGTCGCGGCCGCCTGCGCCCATATAGAGCTCGCTGCCCGTTTCCTTGAACAGCTTGCTCATCTCCTCCATGCCCTTGAGCGCCGCCGCCTTGCTCGCTTCTGCCACTTCCGCGCCGGTGAGGCCCGCTTCAAGGAAGCCATCGGCAGGCTGGTTCTTCTTCGCGGCGAAGTCGCGCACTTCCTGCGTGATCTTCATCGAGCAGAATTTAGGGCCGCACATGGAGCAGAAATGCGCGGTCTTGGCGCCTTCGGCAGGCAGCGTCTGGTCGTGATATTGCTCGGCCGTGTCGGGATCGAGCGACAGGTTGAACTGGTCGCGCCAGCGGAACTCGAAGCGGGCGCGCGACAGCGCGTCGTCGCGGACCTGCGCGGCGGGGTGGCCCTTTGCAAGGTCGGCAGCATGGGCGGCGAGCTTGTAGGTGACGACGCCGACCTTCACATCGTCGCGGTCGGGCAGGCCCAGATGCTCCTTGGGCGTGACGT
>NZ_DJDV01000041.1:6135-6532 GCF_002431195.1 Sphingobium sp. UBA5915
CGTAGCAGAGCATCGCCGTGCCATACCAGCCGATCTGCGCCGCGCCGATCGCGCTGGTGATATGGTCGTAGCCCGGTGCGACGTCGGTGGTGAGCGGCCCCAGCGTGTAGAAGGGCGCTTCGCCGCAGACCTGCAGTTGCTTCTCCATATTCTCCTTGATCTTGTGCATGGGCACATGGCCCGGCCCCTCGATCATCACCTGCACATCCTGTTTCCAGGCGCGGTGAGTCAGTTCGCCCAGCGTGTAGAGTTCGGAGAATTGGGCTTCGTCATTGGCGTCGGCGATAGAGCCGGGGCGCAGGCCATCGCCAAGGCTGTAGGCGATGTCATAGGCTTTCATGATCTCCGTGATCTCGTCGAAATGATCGTAGAGGAAGCTTTCCTTGTGATGCGCGAG
>NZ_DJDV01000041.1:6842-29332 GCF_002431195.1 Sphingobium sp. UBA5915
GAGACGATGCCGGTGACGCGCTTGGCCGCCATCGGGATATAGGCCAAGCGCACGCCCGCATGGATGGTGAAATAATCGACGCCCTGTTCGGCCTGTTCGATCAGCGTGTCACGAAAAATCTCCCACGTCAGGTCCTCGGCGACGCCGCCGACCTTTTCCAGCGCCTGATAGATGGGGACGGTGCCGATCGGGACGGGCGAGTTGCGCAGGATCCATTCGCGCGTGTCGTGGATATTGCGGCCAGTCGACAGGTCCATGACCGTGTCCGCGCCCCAGCGGATCGACCAGACGAGCTTGTCGACTTCGGACGCGACGTCGGAGGCGACCGCGCTGTTGCCGATATTGGCGTTGATCTTGACCAGGAAGTTGCGGCCAATCGCCATCGGTTCGGATTCGGGGTGGTTGATGTTGGACGGGATGATGGCGCGGCCGCGCGCGACTTCATCGCGCACGAATTCGGGCGTCACATAGTCGGGGATCGACGCGCCGAAGCTCTGACCGTCGCGGACATATTCCTTGAGCCGCGCGCGGCCGAGATTTTCGCGTTCCGCGACATATTCCATTTCCGGGGTGACGATGCCGCGGCGGGCATAATGCATCTGGGAGACGTTGCCGCCGGCCTTTGCGCGCAGGGGGCGCTTCACCACGTTGGGGAAAGGCTGGACGCCACCGGTCCGGTCGGGGCCTTTGAGGCCATTATCTTCCGGCTTTACGGCGCGGGCGTCATATTCCTCAACATCGCCGCGCCCCATGATCCAGTCGCGGCGCAGCGCCGGCAGGCCCGCCATGATATCGATGCGGGCTTGCGGGTCGGTATAGGGGCCGGACGTGTCATAGACGCGCACGGGCGGCTCGCCGCTGGAGGGTTCGAGGTCGATTTCGCGCATGGCGACCTTCAGCGGACCGACATGGATCTTGCGGCTGCCGCGAATGGGGCCAGTGGTCACGCGCATTTCGGTGCGGGCGGGGACGTCTGCCATGCTATGCTCTCCTTGCGACGGAGAGAGAGACTGCGGGCGGTGTGAAGGCGCGCTACCCTCCCTACGCCAGTGTCAACTGGATCAGGTTCAGCGGGTCGCGGCCACGTCAGCCGCCTCTCAACCGTCTGTGGACGGTCCCCCGGGGATGCTGGACATGATAGGGGGTTGGGCGCACAAGGTCCAGCAGCTTATGAGCGACGAGAGCATCCCGAACCTTGGCACCAAAGCGGGCCGCAAGGCATTCCGCCACGAAATGCGCATGGTCGCGGTGCGGCCGCGCCGTTGGGGGCTGTGGCTGCTGACGGCGGGCGCGCTACTGATGATCCTGCCTTCGGCGCTCGATCTGCACAATATTTTCGGCTGGTCGCCCACTGTGCTGGGGATCATGCTGATCGCCATGGCGTTACCCCTGCTGGTTGCCGCTGCCCTGCTGCGGCGGCGCTATCGCCGGGGGCGCATGACTTTATCCAGGGGGACTGACCGAGCATGAAAAGGATTTTGACTTTGGTTTCCGCTGCCCTGCTGACCGGCGCGGGCGCGCCGCCCGCATCCACGGCCAATCCGTCCGACGACCCCTATATCTGGCTGGAAGACTGGACCGGCCCGCGCGCGATGCAGTGGGTGGAGGCCGAAAACAAGGCGACGGAAGCCGCTTTCCAGAATGACCCGCGCTATGCCGGCTATTATCGCGACGCGCTTGCCATCGCGTCGGCCAAGGACCGGATCGCCATGCCGATGCAGGTCCATGGCCGCGTTTACAATTTCTGGCGCGACGCCGATCATCCCCAGGGCATCTGGCGCTGGACGAGCGAAGCCGATTACGCGACCGACGCGCCCAGCTGGACCACCGTGCTGGACCTTGACGCCCTGTCGAAGGCCGAAGGCAAGAAATGGGTATGGAAGGGCGCGGCGATCCTCGACCCCGACGAGCGGCTGGCGCTCATCAACCTGTCGGACGGCGGCGAGGATGCGGTCAGCCTGCGCGAATTCGACTTGGAAACGGGCAAATTTGTGGACGGCGGCTTTGCCATTCCCACCTCCAAGCAGAATGAGGCGTGGCTGGACCGCGACACCATCCTGATCGCCCGCGACTGGGGGGATGGCACGATGACCAAATCGGGCTACCCCTTTGTGGTCAAGACGCTGAAGCGCGGCGAACCGCTGTCGAGCGCGCGGGAAATCTATCGCGGGGCACCGAGCGACCAGGTCGGCACCTTCCCCATGATCCTGTCCGACGGATCGGGCAACCGCGCCGCCTTCCTCTATCGCGGCGTTACCTTCTTTAGCAACGAAACCTATCTGGTCGATGGCGCGGAAGTGAAGCGGCTGCCCCTGCCCGCCAAGAGCAATTTGCAGGGCATGGTGGATGGCCAGGTGCTGATCCAGACCAGCGAAGCGTGGCAGAGCGGCGGCGTCAGCGTGCCGACCGGGTCGCTTGTTGCCGTGCCGTTGAAGGCGCTGCAATCGGGCGAGACGCTCAAACCGCAGATCCTGTTCGCGCCCTCTCCCCGCCAGTCGATCGACGGCGTGGCGGCGACCAAGGGCCATGTTATCCTGGCCTATAATGATAATGTGCGCGGACGGGTGATGGTGCTGACGCCGGGCGCGGACGGCTGGTCGCAAACGCCCGTGGAGTTGCCCGACAACGCCACCATCTCCATCGCTTCGGCCAGCGACAAAAGCGACAAGGCCTATCTGTCGGTCGCGGGTTTTCTGGCGCCCACGACGCTGTGGGCGATGGATGCCGCGAACCCCGCGCCAACCCAGGTGAAGGCCATGCCCGCCCGGTTCGACGCCGACGGCCTGGTGGTCGAGCAGTTCGAGGCGACGTCGAGCGACGGCACGAAAATCCCCTATTTCATCGTCCACGCCAGGGACATGAAGAAGGACGGATCGACGCCGACGATCATGACCGCCTATGGCGGCTTTGAAATTCCGATGACGCCCAGCTATGCCGCGATCACCGGCAAGCTGTGGCTGGAGCGGGGCAACAGCTTCGTCTTGGCCAATATCCGGGGCGGCGGCGAGTTCGGCCCGGCTTGGCATGAGGCGGGCCTCAAGACCAAGCGGCAGATCATCTATGATGATTTTGCAGCCGTGGCGCAGGATATTTTCGCGCGCAAACTGTCCAGCCCGGACAAATTCGGCATTTATGGCGGGTCGAATGGCGGCCTGCTGATGGGAGTCGAGTTCAACCAGCATCCCGACCTGTGGAATGCGGTGGTCATCCAGGTGCCGTTGCTCGACATGATCCGCTATGAGCAGATCGCAGCCGGCGCGTCATGGGTCGACGAATATGGCAGCGTCAGCGTGCCGGCGGAAAAGGCGTTTCTCCAGACGATTTCGCCCTATGCCAATATCCGGAAGGGCGTGGATTATCCCACGCCCTATATCTGGACCACAACCAAGGACGACCGGGTCGGCCCGCAACATGCGCGCAAATTCGCCGCGCGGCTCAAGGAATATGGCATTCCCTACCATTTCTACGAGGACACCGCCGGCGGCCATTCGGGTGATGCCGATATCAAACAGGGCGCGCGGTTGCAGGCGATGCAGATGGTCTATTTCAGCCAGCAGCTGGAGGGGAAGGCGTCAAAGCAGAAATAGGCGGCCTTAGTCGCTCCGGCCGATCCCCCGCTCGACCAACGCATTGGCGATGGCGGCGACCTCATCGGCCGGGCGGCTGTCGTCCCACACGCCATAGCGCAGCCCCAGGAAGACGTTCATGCCCATGATTGCCCAGGCATGAACCTCCTCCACATCCGCCCGCACATCGCCGCGCGCAGCCGCATTGGCAAGGCGCGCCGCCATGCGGCTGGCCGTATTCTCATAATGGGCGCGATAGGCGGCCTGATCGACGAACTCGGCCTCGTCGATGATGCGATAGATTTCCTTGTGCGCCCGCGCGAATTCTAGGAAGCTCAGAAGGCCGATGCGTTCCGCATCGATGCCGTCGCGCGCCTGCGCAATCCGGGGTGAGACATAGTCGCGCACCTGCCCAGACATGTCGTTGACCAGCGCGCGGAAGATATCGTCCTTGCTGTCGAAATAGGTGTAGAAACTGCCCAAGGCGCAGCCTGCACGGCGGGTGATGCCGCTGATCGACCCGTCGTGAAAGCCCTTCTCGCCAAATTCCGCCGCCGCCGCCGACAATAACGCCCGGCGGGTGCGTTCGCCGCGCGCAGTGCGCGGCGCCTTGTCATCCTTTGCGGCCTCGCCAGCGCTCATCTGCCTCTCCCTCTCCTGTGTTCTTTTTACCGCAGTCATGCCGCGCCGACGACACCCTCCTTATTTGAAGTTGAAAGCTGGTTCAACTTTCATTATCGAATCACGTCAAGGACGCGATCCGGCAGACCGGGCGCCCCAGATTCAGGAGAGGAGTCCCCCATGAAGGCCCGTCAGACCATCCGTGCATTCGCACTCGCCTCGGCCGCCTGGAGCGGCCTTGCCGCCCTTCCCGCACTGGCGCAGGACGCCGCCCAACCCCCTGCTGCCGCAAGCGAAGAGGATAATGGCGCCATCGTCGTCACCGCCCGCCGGCGCGAGGAAACGCTGGTGAGCGTGCCGATCGCCGTCAGCGCCTTTTCCGGCGCAGCGCTGGAACGCAGCGGCGCCATCGACATCAGCGACCTGGCCAATGTGACGCCCAACACCACGCTGGAAGCATCGCGCGGAACCAATTCGACGCTCACCGCCTTCATTCGCGGCGTGGGTCAGCAAGACCCGGTATCGGGGTTCGAACAGGGCGTCGGCATCTATCTGGACGATGTCTATCTCAACCGGCCGCAAGGCGCATTGCTCGACATTTACGATGTCGAACGGATCGAGGTTCTGCGCGGGCCGCAGGGCACGCTCTATGGCCGCAACACCATTGGCGGCGCGGTCAAATATGTGACGCGGATGCTGCCGCAGGAATTTTCGCTGAAGGTGAAGGGGACCTATGGCAGCTATGACCAGGCCGATGGCATCATCAGCGCCTCAGCGCCTGTCGGCGACCTGATCCGCGTCGGTGGCGCCTTTGCCCGTCTGTCACGCGGCGGCTTTGGCAAGAACCTGACCACCGGCGAGGATAATTATAACAAGGATATCTGGGCCGGGCGCGCCACGTTCGAAATGGGTGGCTATGGCGAGCCGGTGCTGATGCGGATCACCGGCGACTATACCAAGGATAACAGCAATGCGCGCGGCGGCCACCGCCTGATCCCGGGGCAGGTTTCGGGCGCGCCGGTGCTGGACGATGTGTTCGACACGCGCGGCGGCCTTGCCGACCCCAAGCAATATGTGAAGTCCTATGGGCTTTCGATGAATATTTCGGCGGAGCTGTCGGACGCGGTGACGTTGCGGTCGATCAGCGCCTGGCGCAAGGATGACAGCGCGTCGCCGATCGATTTCGACGCTCTGCCCGCCGTCGATGTCGACGTGCCGGCCTATTATTTCAACGAGCAGTTGAGCCAGGAATTCCAACTGCTCTACGACAATGGGCCGCTGAAGGGCATGGTGGGCTTCTACTATCTCGACGCCAGCGCCGACACGCAGTTCGATGTACGTCTGTTCACCACGGTGCCGGGCCTCACCGCCTTCACCCAGGCCAATGTTGATACCGAAACCTATGCCGTGTTCGGCGATTTCACCTTCGACATTTCCCAGCAGCTGAGCGTGTCGGCGGGCGGGCGCTATACCTGGGACAAGCGTCGCGCCGACATCCTGCGGCAAAATTATCTGGGCGGCGGATCGCCTGTCTTTGGCGGCGAGGGCACGGCGTTCGGCGCACCCAGCACCAATTTCCGGGGCGAAAGCGAATTCAAGAAATTCACCCCCCGCCTGTCGGTCAGCTACAAGCCGACGCCCGACCATAATATCTATGCCAGCTGGTCCAAGGGCTTCAAGGGCGGCGGCTTCGACCCGCGCGGCGTGGGCGTCAACGCTCCCGACCTCAATGGCGACGGCATCCGCCAGGACAGCGAGGTGGCCTCGTTCCTGAGCTTCGCGCCGGAGGAAGTCGACAGCTATGAAGTGGGCTACAAGGGCAACCTGATGGATGGCGCGCTCTATGTCGCGCTGGCCGGTTTCTATGCCGACTACAAGGATGTGCAGATCCCCGGATCGGTCGCATGCGACGTCGGCGGCATCCCGTCTTTCTGCGGCGTGGTGTCCAATGCGGGCAAGGCGACGTTCAAGGGCGTCGAGTTCGAAAGCAATGCGCGGCTGGGCCGCGACTTGATGACGCCCGGCGACAGGCTGAACCTCCAGACCGCGATCGGGTTCATCGACGCAAAGTATAAGGAATATATCACCAATATCGGCGGCGTGCCCACCGACGTCGCCGATTTCCGCGAAGTGCAGAACACGCCCAAATGGACGGCGAGCGGGACATTGTCCTACCAGACGCCGGTGGGCGACGGCAGCATCTATGCCGGTACCACCGTATCGTGGCGGTCCAAGACCTATCAGTTCGAAATCCCCAACCCCTATATCGACCAGAAGGGCTATGCCCTGTGGGACGCCAGCATCGTCTATACCGCGCCTGACGACCGCTGGAGCATTGGCCTGCACGGCAAGAATATCCTGGACAAGGAATATAAGACGTCGGGCTACACCTTCGTCCTGGCCGATCCCACGACCGGCGCGATCGTCAACAATGCCGCTGGATTCCCGACACCGTCGCTGGGCCGTGAAGGCACGCTGACCGCCTTCTATGGCAATCCACGGCAGGTGTTCGTGACGGGATCAATCAAATTCTGATGAGTCCCATCCGTTCGGTTCGAGCTTGTCGAGGACCCTTCGCGCAATGGTTCTCGACAAGCTCGAACTGAACGGAGATGGATGCAAGCCATGACCGAACAAACCGCTTCACCCCGATATCGCGCCGCCGTGCTGGCGATGCTGTTGCTGGTCTATACGTTCAACTTCCTCGATCGGCAGATTCTGGGCATATTGGCGGTGCCGATCAAGGCGGACCTGAAGCTCACCGATACGCAACTCGGCGCGCTGGGCGGCATCGCGTTCGCGCTACTCTATTCGACGCTGGCGATCCCGCTGGCGCTGCTGGCCGACCGCACCAGCCGGACCTGGGTCATCACCGTCAGCCTCGCCATCTGGAGCGGCTTTACGGCGCTGTGTGGCGTGGCATCCAGCTTCGCGCAGATGTTCCTGTTCCGCATCGGCGTGGGCGTCGGTGAAGCGGGCGGGGTCGCGCCATCCTATGCCGTGATTTCCGACTATTTCCCGCCGCATCAGCGCGCGCGGGCGCTGTCCATTTATTCACTGGGCATTCCGCTGGGGTCGGCGGGGGGCGTGCTGCTGGGCGGCTATATCGCGCAGGCGGTCGAATGGCGCACCGCCTTCATCGTCGTGGGGCTGCTCGGCATCCTGATCGCGCCGGTTTTCCGCCTGGTCGTGCGCGAACCCGCCCGTCCGGTTCAGGCCGCCGACGCCGTGCCAGTGAGCGCCGTGTTCGGCATATTGGCGGCCAAGCGCGGCTTCTGGCTGCTGGCGCTGGGCGCGGCGTGCAGTTCGATGTGCGGCTATGGTGTCGCCTTCTGGCTGCCCAGCCTGCTGATGCGCAGTTTCGACCTGGACCTGATAGGCGCGGGCCAGTTCCTGGGCGGATTGCTGTTGATCGGCGGCGTGGCGGGGGTGCTGCTCGGCGGGTTTCTGGGGGACCGGCTGGGCGGCCGCGACAAAGCCTATTATGCCTGGGTGCCCGCGGTCAGCTATGTGGTCGGCATGCCGCTGTTCGTGATCGGCGTGCTGTCCGACAGCGTTTCTTTTGCCTTTGGCCTTTTCTTGATCCCGCAGGCGCTGGTCTATGTCTGGCTTGGTCCGGTGCTGACCGCGGTCCAGCACCTCGTCCCCGCCCATATGCGCGCCAGTGCGGCGGCGAGCTTCCTGCTGATCAACAACCTCGTTGGCCTGGGCCTGGGTAGCTGGGCGGTGGGTAGCCTGTCGGATGCGCTGACGCCGGCTTATGGGAATGAGGCGCTGCGCTACGCCATCGTCGCGGCACTGGGCTTTTACCTGCTCGCCGGCCTGTTCATGGCGCTGGCGGGCAAGGCGCTGCGCCGCGACTGGGTCGCGGCTTAAAGCGTCCTATCGCTCGCGGGTCGCGCTGAACTTCACCTGGGGGTGGCGTTCCTGCTGGTAGCCGATGTCCCAGGCGCTCTTGGCCATGAAGACAAGGTTGCCGTCGCGGTCCTTGGCCATGTTGGCGCCATTATAGGCGACGAGATCCTTGAGCGCGGCTTCGTCGCCGCTGATCCAGCGGGCGGTGTCGAAGGGCGAGGGTTCAAGGCCGGCCGCAACCTTATATTCCGCCTCCAGCCGCGAAATCAGCACTTCCAATTGAAGCTGACCGACGACGCCGACGATCCACTGGCTGCCGATTTCGGGGTAGAAGACCTGAATCACACCTTCTTCGCTGAGGTCGTCCAGCGCCTTGCGCAGCTGCTTGGTCTTGGTCGGGTCTTTCAGCGCGACGCGGCGGAGGATTTCGGGCGCGAAATTGGGCAGGCCGGTGAAGCGCAGGCCGGGTTTTTCGGAGAGCGTATCGCCCACGCGCAGCGCGCCATGGTTGGGGATGCCGATGATGTCGCCGGGGAACGCCTCGTCGGCCAGTTCCCGGTCCTGCGCGAAGAAGAGGATCGGCGAATGGACGGCGAGCGGCTTGCCCGAGCCGGATGGCGTCAGCTTCATGCCGCGGCGGAACTTGCCCGAGACGAGGCGCATGAAGGCGATGCGGTCGCGGTGCATCGGGTCCATATTCGCCTGCACCTTGAAGATGAAGCCGGTGACTTCGCCTTGGTCCGGTTCGACGGCGGCAGGTTCGGCAGGCTGGGCGCGCGGCGGGGGGGCGTGCTGGCCCAGCGCGTCGATCAATTCGGTGACGCCGAAAAGTTTGAGCGCCGAGCCGAAATAGACAGGCGTCAGATCGCCGGCGCGATAGCGGTCAAGGTCGAATTCGGCATAGCCGCCCTGCGCCAGTTCCGCTTCCTCCCGCAGCCTTTCGAGCGCCTGATCCGAAAGCAGTTCGCCCAGCTTCGGGTCGTCGAGGCCGGAGACATGCGTTTCCCTGCCCTCGAACTCGCGCGACGGGCCGGTCGGCTGGCGCAGGCGGTTCGTGGCGAAGTCGTAAATGCCTTCGAACTCGCCGCCCATGCCTGCGGGCCAGCTCATCGGGCAGACGTCAAGTTGCAGCTGGTCGGCGACTTCATCGAGCAGGCCGAAGATTTCGCGGCCTTCGCGATCGACCTTGTTGACGAAGGTGATGATGGGGACGTTGCGCAGGCGGCAGACCTCGAACAGCTTGCGCGTCTGCGGCTCTATGCCCTTTGCCGCGTCGATCACCATGACGGCGGAGTCGACGGCGGTCAGCGTGCGATAGGTGTCCTCGGAAAAATCCTCATGGCCCGGCGTGTCGAGCAGGTTGAAGGTGATGGTTTCGCCATCACGCGTGCGCTCGAACGTCATGACCGAGGAGGTGACAGAAATGCCGCGCTGCTGCTCGATCTTCATCCAGTCGGACCGGGCGCGCCGGTTGGCGCCGCGCGCCTTCACCTCACCGGCGAGATGGATCGCGCCCCCTTCGAGCAGCAGCTTTTCGGTGAGCGTGGTTTTGCCCGCGTCAGGGTGCGAGATGATGGCGAAGGTGCGGCGGGATGGGATGGTCATGTCGATCGGCTCTTGAAAACAACCGCTCGCCCTGAGCCTGTCGAAGGGCTGCACTTTTCTTGTGGAAGAGAAGAACAGGGCTTCGACAGGCTCAGCCCGAACGGAATCCTTTAAGTGCGCCCGTTACACGCCGACCAGCGTCACGTCCATGCGGAAGCTGCGGCTTTGGCCGGGCAGCAGCGCCATGATACCAGGCTTGTCCCAGACGTCGCCGTCAAATCCCACCGGATCGGCCATGCCGGCCCAGGGTTCGACGCACAGATAGTGGGCGCCGGGCTTTTGCCACAGGCCGAGCCAGGGTGTGTCGGGAAAGTCGATTTTGAGGTGCGGTCGGCCGGGAACGCCCCAGGTGAGCGAGCGGCTGGCGAGATCGTCCCAGATGAGCGCGTCGCCTTCAAACATGGCATAGGTGGGGGCAAGCCTGTCGCCCTGGACAGGCGAGGGTTCGCTTGTGCGCGCGATCAGGCCAGGTTCGTCCCCCACCCTGCGGATCGGGGCCGGCTCCGGCTTGTCGAAGATGATGCGGTGATCCTCCACCGAGCCGCCAAAGGGTAGCGGCCAAGCGAAGGCGGGATGATAGCCGAAGGAAAAGGGCATGCGCGCTTCGCCGCGATTGCTGATGGTCGCGGTCATGCGCAGCGTCGCCTCTTCCAGCGTGAAATTCATGTCAAGGCGGAAGTCGAAGGGATAGACAGCGCGCGTCGTCGCATCCGCCTCCAGCCGCAGCAGCAGCCTGTCGGGCGCATGATCCTCCAGCGCGAAATCGACGCGCCGGGCAAAGCCATGCTGCGGCATGGAATAGGTGCGCCCGTTCATTCGGTAGGCGTCACCGCGCGATCGCCCGACGAAGGGAAAGAGCAGCGGCGCATGCCCCGTCCACCAGCGCGGATCGGCGTCGGTCATCACCTCGCGACCCTGCCCGTCCCGCATCGAGCGGAGTTCCGCGCCTAGACGGTCGATCCGGACGGTCAGGTCGGACGAACGGATGATCAGGGGATGATCGGACAAGCGGGACCTCCAAAGTGAATCCCGACCGCATAACAGCGCCCCTTGATCCTGTCTGCCACCATGTCGTTTCGCTTCTGGAACCAGAGGGGCTCGTCGCCGGTTCTGCAGCCGGAGGATCGAACGATGAAATATATGGGATTGGCCTTGATGGCCGCTACGCTGCTCGCGGGAACAGCGTCGGCGCAGGAAAAGGAAAAAAGGGACGACACGATGGACAAGGCCGGCCGGATCGCGAGCCAGCCGGCGCGCGACATCGGCCTGGACAAGGACGAAATTCCGCCCATCCTGACAGAAGCGGTCGACAATCCCTATGCCGCGCCACCCAGTCGCAGCTGCAAGGGGCTGAACCGGGAATTGGGCGCGCTGAACGCAGTGCTGGGTGACGACTTTACGGCGGACAAGGAAGCCAATGAGAATCGCACCGGCAAGATCGCGGAGGCGGTGGGCAAGACGGTGGTCAATTCGCTGATCCCGTTTCGCGGGCTGGTGCGCGAGATCAGTGGCGCCGCGCCGGCCGAGCGCCGGTTGCAGGCGGCGGTTACCGCCGGCGTTGCGCGCCGCGGCTATATTCGCGGCATGGCGGCGGCCAAGGGGTGCAAGATCGCGCCGATCGCGCCGGAGCCGGCAGCGAAGGGCGGCAACAAGTAGCCACGTTCCGTTCGCTTCGCGCACATGCGAGAAACGGTGACGGTGCGTCCCGTTTCTCGACATGCTCAAAACGAACGGAGGTCGGCGTCTAGCCCCGCAGCGTCGCGCCCAGTTTGGCCGCGGCCTTCACCACCGATGCGCTGATCGCTTCCAGCTCATCCTGGGAAAAGCTCTTGTCTCCGGGTTGCATCGTGACTTCGATCGCGAGCGACTTGTGCCCATCCTCGACCCCCGGTCCCACAAAGACGTCGAACAGGCGCGCGTCGACAATGGCCTTCTTGTCCGCGCCGCGCACCGCGCGCACGAGCGCGTCTGCTTCTACCGCAACAGGAACCAGGAAGGCGAAGTCGCGCTTGACCGCTTGCAACGCAGGCGGCGCATAGGGCGCGCGCAGTGCCCCGCTCTTGCGTTTGGGCGGAATGGCGTCGAGGAAAATCTCGCCCGCCACCACCGCGCCCGACAGGCCGAACTGCCGCGCCAGGCTGGGGTGCAACACGCCATATTCGGCCAGCACCATCTTGGGGCCGAGCCGCAACGTGCCGGACTGGCCGGGATGATAGGCGGCCGACGCCTCGCCAAAGCCTTGCAGATTGGCGACCGGCGCGCCGGCCGCTGCGAGCAGCGCGATCACTTCGGCCTTGGCGTCGAAAGCGTCGAAGGATTGCGCCTTGCCCGACTGCCAGCCACGCGCGACCTTTTCCCCCGCCAGCACGAAGCCGACGGTCGCCCGCTCGCCCTGTTTGAAATAGCGCCGGCCCAGCTCGAA
This sequence comes from Sphingobium sp. UBA5915, assembly GCF_002431195.1. Taxonomy (NCBI): domain Bacteria; kingdom Pseudomonadati; phylum Pseudomonadota; class Alphaproteobacteria; order Sphingomonadales; family Sphingobiaceae; genus Sphingobium; species Sphingobium sp. UBA5915. The sequence continues at coordinate 18,912 of NZ_DJDV01000041.1, forward strand.
CAGGCGCACAGACGCGGCACCGCGATCGACATTGCGTTTCGTTGCGGAAAGGAGGCCTGGCAGCAGCGAGGGTCGCATGACCTTGAGATCCTCGGAGATCGGATTGGCCAATATCCAATCGGGCGTCCAGTCTCCGCCGCCCACGGCCGCTGCTTCCTTCTCGGAAAGGAAGGACCAGTTGATCGCTTCGGCCAGGCCGCGCGCGGCGGCGGTGCGGCGCACGCGCCGTTCGACAAGCTGTTCGGGCGTGGCGGTCGGGCGGGCGACGCCGGGCGTGCGCGGCAACGGGGTGGAAGGCACATGGTCGAGCCCGACGATGCGCACCACTTCCTCGACAAGGTCGGGCCAGCCATCGACATCGCGCCGCCAGCTGGGCACCGTCACGGTCCAGTGACCCGGCACGCTGACCGGCATGCCGTCCTGATATTCGACGCTGTTCGCGTCGCCCGACACGCCAAAGCCCAGCCGTTCCAGGATGCGCTTCTGCTCGTCAGCCGGCACATCCACACCGGCGAGCGCGTGGCACTGATCGGGCGAGTAGGCGAGCGTGCGCAAAGCGACAGGCGGCGTGCCCGCGCGCGTCGCTTCGCTGGGGGTGCCACCGCACAGCCGGACCACCAGATCGGTCGCGATCGACAGGCCATCGTCCAGAAAGGCGGGATCGACGCCGCGTTCGAACCGGCCGCGCGCGTCGGAGGTGAGCGCCAGTTTTTGACCTGTAGCGGCGATCCGTTCGGGAGTGAAATAGGCGCATTCGATGAGTACGTCGGTGGTGCTGGCCTGCGCGCCCGAATGTTCGCCGCCCATGATGCCGCCAATGTCATGCACGGCTTCGTCATCGGCGATGACGGTCATCGTTTCGTCGACCGTGTAGGTCTTGCCATTGAGCGCCAGCACCTGCTCGCCGCTGCGCCCCTTGCGCGCGACGAGGCCGCCCTTCAGGGTCGCCATGTCATAGACATGCAGCGGGCGGCCAAGGTCGATCATGATATAGTTGGTGATATCGACCAGCGCGCTGATCGGCTTCTGGCCGATGGCCTTCAGGCGGCGAGCCATCCATTCGGGCGACGCGCCATTGGCGACGCCGCGCACGGTGCGGGCGTAGAAGGCGGGGCAGCCGTCAGGATCGTCGGTGCGCACATCCGGTCCCGGTCCCGCGCCCGCGATCTCCTGCACGATGATGGCATTGAGCGTTCCCAGGCCCGCCGCCGCCAGGTCGCGAGCGATGCCGCGCACGCCCATGCAATCCTGCCGGTTGGGCGTGACCGACACGTCGATCAGCGGATCGTCGAGCCCGGCCCAGTTCGCATAGACCTGACCGACCGGCGCGTCGGGCGCGAGTTCGATGATGCCGTCATGGTCGTCGCCCAGCTCCAGCTCGCGTGTCGAACACATCATGCCGTTGGATTCGACGCCGCGGATCGCTGTCTTCTTGAGCACCATGCCGTTGGATGGCACCACCGCGCCTTCCAGACCGAAGACGCCGACCAGGCCCGCGCGGGCATTGGGCGCGCCGCACACGACCTGCAATGGCTCGCCGTCGCCATGATCGACGGTCAGCACCTGCAATTTGTCGGCCTGCGGATGCTTGTTGGCGGTCAGCACCCTGGCGATCTTGAACCCGGCGAGCTTTTCGGCCGGATTTTCGACGCCGTCTACCTCCAGGCCGATGGCATTCAGCGTCTTGAGGATGGTGGCAAGGTCCGCATCGGTGTCGAGATGCGTCTTGAGCCAGCTCAGGGTGAACTTCATGCGCCCACTCCCCCGCTCAGCGTCGGCACGTCAAGAGCCGAGAAGCCATAATGTTTGAGCCAGCGCAGGTCGCCGTCGAAGAATGCGCGCAAGTCGTTCATCCCATATTTGAGCATGGCAAGCCGATCGACCCCGGTGCCGAAGGCAAAGCCCTGCCATTCATCGGGGTCCAGCCCGCACGCCTCGATCACGCGGCGATTGACCATGCCGCTGCCCAGCACTTCGAGCCAGCCGCCATCTGCCGCATCGCCATCGCCGCCGATGATGCGCTGCCCGTTGGCGAGGGTGTAGCCGACGTCCACTTCGACCGAAGGCTCGGTGAAGGGGAAATAGCTCGGCCGCAGGCGCAAGATTATATCCTCGCGCTCGAAAAAGGCCTTGAGGAAGGTTTCCAACGTCCATTTGAGGTGACCAAGCGTGATGCCCCGGTCGATCACCAGCCCCTCGATCTGGTGGAACATCGGCGTGTGGGTCGCGTCGGAATCGCTGCGATAGACGCGGCCGGGGGCAATAATGCGGATCGGCGGCGGCTGATCCATCATCGTGCGGATCTGCACCGGCGACGTATGGGTGCGCAGCAGCATCTTTTTCTGGCCGTCTTCGTCCGGAAAATAGAAGGTGTCGTGCATCGCCCGCGCCGGATGGGTTTCGGGAATGTTGAGCGCGGTGAAATTATGCCAGTCGTCCTCGATCTCCGGCCCGGTTGCGACGGAAAAGCCCAGGTCGGCGAAAATCTCGGCCAGTTCGTCCATCACCTGGCTGACGGGATGGACCGACCCTTGCGGGCCGATGTCGGCGGGCAGGGTCATGTCGACCTTTTCGGAGGCCAGTTTCGCGTCGAGCGCGGCCTGCTCCAGTTGCGCCTTGCGTTCAGCGAGCGCGGCGGTCACGCTTTCGCGCAAATCCTGGATCGGTGGGCCTTTGTCGAGCCGCTCTTCCGGCGACATGGGACCGAGCGTTTTCAAGAGGCCGGTGACGACCCCGCTTTTGCCCAGCGCGCCGACGCGCAACGCCTCCAGCGCGTCGAGCGTGTCGGCGGCGGTGATGTCGGCGATCAGGCCGGTCTTGAGTGCGCTAATTTCGGTCATATCATTCCCATGGGCCGTAATGGCAAAGCGTCGCGTTGCGCCTTAGCGACGCGAACGCCGCATGGGAAGGGTCAGGCCCGCGCCCCCAGCAGCGCTCCGCCGAAGCCGATGAAAAGCAGGCCGGTGCTGCGGTTGAACAGGCGCTGGCGGTTGGCGGGGGCGAGCCAGCGCTTCAACCGGCCGCCACCCAGAGCGTAGACACCATACCAGAAGCTTTCGATCACCACGAAGCTGGCGATCAATATGGCAAGCTGCGTCCAGAAGGGCTGATCGAGGACGATGAACTGCGGAAAGAGCGCGGCGGCGAAGATGATGAGCTTGGGATTGGACAGGCCTGTCAATAGCCCGGTGGCGAAGAGCGCATGGTCGGATTTGACGGGACGCGCGGCATCGCCCATGCCCACTGGCGCGCGCCATGCCTTGATGCCGAGCCAGACCAGATAGGCGACGCCGGCATAGCGCAGCACGTCAAACAGCCGCGGCGAGGCCTTGAGCAACGCGCCAAGGCCGAGCGCCGACGCGACAAGGCATAGCAGCACCGCGCTCATCAGTCCCGCCATTGTCGCCAGCGCCTTGCGCGGGCCATGGGCGATGCTCTGCGCCATGACGTGCAGCATGTTGGGGCCGGGCGTCGCCGAGATCAGGAACACCGCCGTGACGTAGATCCACCAGAGATGCAGCGACATACAATGGGTCCTTTACCTTCATCTTTGCCCGTTCGGGTTGAGCAGTCCTTCGATACGCCATCTCGACGTTGCTCAATGGCTATTCGGAACAAACGAAACCGCAAAAACAAAAAGGGGCGCCGAAGCCTGATGCCCCGGCGCCCTTTTGGACGATCTTGCGATCATTCCGCTCAGGCGGCAGGCAGCGCAGCCTTCGCCTGGGCGATGATGGCGCTGAACGCTTCGCCTTCATGCATCGCGATGTCGGCCAGAACCTTGCGGTCCAGTTCGACGCCGGCCAGCTTCAGGCCATGCATGAACTGCGAATAGGTCAGGCCTTCGGCGCGGACGCCGGCGTTGATGCGCTGAATCCACAGACCCCGGAAGGTCCGCTTCTTCACCTTGCGGTCGCGATAGGCGTACTGGCCGGCCTTTTCGACGGCCTGGCGCGCGATGCGGATGGTATTCTTGCGACGGCCATAATAGCCCTTCGCCTGATCCAGAATCCGCTTATGCTTCGCCTTGGTGGTTACACCCCGTTTGACACGTGCCATGGGTCAGAACTCCTTACTTGAGGCCATAGGGCGCCCACAGGCGCACATGACCGGCATCGGAATCCGACAGCACGCTGGTGCCACGGTTCTGACGGATATATTTCGCATTATGGCTGATCAGGCGGTGACGCTTGCCAGCGACGCCGTGCTTGACCTTGCCGGTGGCGGTGAACTTGAAGCGCTTCTTCACACCGCTCTTGGTCTTCATCTTGGGCATTTTCGTCTCCTTTTGCAGCGCGACGATTACAGACAGCCACGGCAGCCCTAGTTAGCCGGGCGGTCTCACTGAATATCGCGAACGGCGGCCTTTAGTGGCCCGCGCGCCAAAAGGCAAGTGATTCGGACCTAAAGCGTGAGGCTGGCGTTGGTGCTCGATGGCCGATGCTGAACCCGACGCGCCCAAGGTAAGGACGATTGCAGCGGCAGGCGGCACGAGCCGCCATATCGCGCGCGCGCGCGATCGCTGGCGCGCGCTCCCCCTGCCCGCGCGCATCGCGATCGCGATTGTCGGCATCCTGCTCGCGATCTGGCTGATTCTGTTCGTGACCAAGGGGCGGTTCCTCAAGCGGCCGTTCGAGCATGTTGTGGGCAACAGCCTCAATCGGCAGGTCCGGGTGGACGGGGATTTCCAGCTCTATTTCGCGCCGATCACGGTCAAATTCCTGGCCGAGGGCATGCGCATTTCCAATGCCAGCTGGGCGAGCCGCCCCGATATCTTTCGCGCCGACCGCATCGACAGCCGGATCGCGCCGCTGAGCCTGATCTTCGGCGACAAGGTGCGGGTGCGCTGGCTGGAGTTGCGCAATGGCGCGGTCGATCTGGAATGGTCGCGCGATCATCAGCACAATACATGGACCTTTGGCGATCCCACGAAAAAGGGCAAGCCGCTGAACCTGCCGCTGGTTAGCCGGGCGCTGCTGACCGGGACGACGCTGCGTTTTCGTGATCCCCGGATGCAATTGGGCGTCGATATCAGGTTCGAGACGGTGAAGGCGCGGGATACGCAATTTGCGAGCGAAGTGCGCTTTGCCGGCGATGGTACAATGCGCGCGTTGCCTTTTGCCTTGAAGGGCGGGCTGCTGTCCCCCGATCAGACGGTGACGGGGGGACGCAATCAGCTGGCCGCGCGGATGGAGGCCGGCGCGACGCGGGTCGATGTGTCAGGCACATTGCCGGGCGCCACGCAGTTGGAGGGCAGCGACCTTCAGATGGTGGCACAAGGACGCAATCTGGCGCGGCTGTTCGATTTTCTGGGCATCGTGATTCCCCCCACGCGCACCTATCGCTTTACCAGCGACCTTACCAAGGCGGGCGAGGAGTGGCGCTTCACCCACTTGAAGGGCCGGTTCGGCGACAGCGACCTGGCAGGGCGGTTCACAGTGTCGCAGCCAGGCGGGCGGACGCTGATCAAGGGCGATCTGGCGACGCAAAAGCTGGACATTATCGATGTGGGGCCGTTTATCGGCTATGATCCTGAAAAGCTGGCGTCGCAGGGCGCAGGCGGGGCGATCGAGACGGTATCGGGCACGCCGCGCGTCTTGCCGGACACGCCATTGCGGGTCGAGGCGATCCGCAATTTCGATGCCGACGTCCGCTACAGCGTCAAGACGGTCCGTGCGCCCAATGTGCCGATTTCCAATGCGGCGGTGACGGTGAAGCTGGACAGGAGCCTGCTTACCCTATCCCCCCTGACATTCGATATGGCGGGCGGGCATGTCGCGTCGGACATCAGGATCAACGCGCGGCAAAGGCCGGCGCATACGAATTATGACATTCGCCTGGCCCCCACGCCCATGGGCACGTTGCTGGCGCGATGGGGCGTGGCGGAATCGGGCACCAACGGCACGGTCAAGGGGCGGGTTCAGATGACCGGCATCGGGGACTCGCTGCATGATTCGCTTGGCAGCGCCAATGGCCGCATTGCCGCGATCCTGCCCGCCGGCACGATGTGGGCGCGCAATGTGCAATTGTCCGAAATCGACGTCGGCACCTTCATCACGAAGATGTTTGAGAATAAGCTCAAGGAACCGGTGGAGATCAACTGCGGGCTGATCGCCTTCACCGTGCGCGATGGCGTAGCGGCGGCGGACCCGATCCTCATCGACACGAAAAAGAATGTCATGATCGGCCGGGGCGGGTTTTCGTTCCGCAACGAGCGGCTGGACCTGGCCTTCCGCGCCGATGGCAAGAAGATCAGTCTGTTTTCCGGCCAGTCGCCAGTCGGTATCGGCGGCTATTTCGCGCAGCCGCGCATCAATGCGGTCAGTTCGGACCTGATGGCGCGCGGGGGTGCGGCTGCTGCGCTGGGCGTCGCGGCTACCCCGCTGGCGGCGGTGCTGGCCTTCGTCGATGTGGGCGATGCGAAGGGCGCGGCGTGCGGCCCGGTGCTGGCCGGCGCCACCGCGCAGGCGCAACGCACCAAAGGCGGCAAGGCGCGCGACGATGTCGGCCGCGGCACCACCGCCAAGGATGAGAAAGGCAAGGGCAGCAAGGCGGAGAAGAAGAGCCAGGACAAGAAGTTCCTGGGGATTTTCTGAGCGTCCCGTCCGCCCTTTGAAGCGGTCGGGCGCGGACGCCGCCCTGTCACTCGGCGGTCGGCAGGGCGCGGGCTTCGTCCGACTGTGAGTCGCGAATAAGCAGTTCCAGGGGTTCCACCGCTTCGATATCCTTGCCCCCGGTTTCCACATTGAGATCACGGAAGCGGCGGCCGGCGGGCAGGACGCTGCGGTCGAAGCTGCCGACGAACTTGTTGTAATTGTCGACGGCGCTGCTCAATCCCGAGCCAAGCCGCTTGAGGTGCGTGGCCGCTGTCGCGAGCCGCTCGTACAGTTGCTTGCCAAGGTCGGCGACCTCTTTCGCCTGATCCTGCAACTTGGCCTGGCGCCAATGGCCGGCGAGCGTGCGGGCGAGCGGCAGGAAGGTGGCGGGGCCGCAGATGATGACGCGGTTGCGCGCGGCGCGTTCCCATAATTCCATATCCGCTTCCAGCGCGGCGGTGACGAAATTGTCCCCGGGCACATACATGATGACGAAATCGGGTGCCTTGGCGAACTGTTCCCAATAGGCCTTGCGCCCCAGCGCATCGGCATGGGTGCGCACGGCGCGGGCATGGTCGGCGAGGAAGCGGTCGCGGGTCGGGCCATCGACCGATTCGACGGCGTTGAGATAGGCTTCGAGCGAGCATTTGACATCGACCACCAGTTGCTGGTCGCCGGGCAGGCGGATGATGAAGTCGGGGCGCAGCCGGCCGTCTTCCACCGTGACCGATACCTCCTCCTGGAAATCGACGAAGGGGGACAGGCCGGCGGTTTCGATAAGGTTCTTGAACTGCTGTTCGCCCCAGCGGCCACGCGTCTTGGGCGCAGCGCGTAGCGCGTTGACGAGCTTGGCGGTTTCCTCGCGCACCTGCCCCTGGCCCGCATGGACCATGGCGATCGCCTCGCGCAATTCGGCATAGCTGCCGACCCGGTCCTTTTCGACGCGCGCCAATCCTTCTTCATAGCGTTTGAGCGTGGTTTCGACCGGCGAAAGCAGGGTCTTGAGCTGGGCCTCGCTTTTTTCATGGGCCTGGGCGAAACGCTGGTCGGCGCGGGTAAGGAACTGGGTCTGGGCGGTTTCGAGCAGGCGGCCGCCAATTTCGCTGAACTGGGCGGACAGTTGGTCCTTGGCGTCCTTGAGCGCGGTGATCTGCTGTTCAAAGGCGCGAGTGCGCGCCTGAATGTCGGACTGAAGCGCAGCGAGGTCGCGCAGCGCGACTTCGCGTTCGGCCTGGACGGTTTGCAGCCGATCGGCAGCGACGGCCTGGACCTGGTCCAGTCGCTGGGCAGCGGCGATGTGCGCCTCTTCATGCCGGGCGATCTGCGCTGCGGCCTGGGCGACGCGTTCCTTCTCCACCGCCAATTCCGCGATGGCGGAGTTGCGCTGGACAGTCGCGGTTTCCAGCCGGGCGGCAAGGTCCGCCCGTTCGGCAGCGAGGGGCGCGGTGGAGCGGGTGCGGAGAATCCAGCCAACGATAAGGCCGACAAGAAGCGCAAGGATAAGGAAAAGAGCGGCCAGACTGTCCATGAAGGGTCCTTTTAAGAACGAAACAGGAACCTAACGACATGGCCGACGCGCCGCAAGAGCGACAGGGATAGCGACAGGTCGAAGACTAGACGAGATAGTTAGTTAGCTACCTAAATATAGGAGCGGTAATTGGCTCGATGCGTCTCGACTGGTCAGTGAAAATCGCGGGACTTGGGCAGGATGCGCACGTCGCGCGGATGGCTGCCGGTACGGGGATGCTGGGGGTGGAGAAATTCGTCGGCGCGCGACAAGGTGATGCGTGGACGCAGCGTCTCGCTGAGGCGATCAAATTCGCCAGTGCGGTCATGGACTTGGGCGGCCATCAGATGGACGACGCCTTCGCGACTGCGCTGGATTTCCCCTTCCACCAGCATCAGCCGGCTGGCCATGACCGGGCGGCGCTGCATTTCGAACAGGCGCGCCCAAAGCAGGATATTGGCGATCCCGGTTTCATCCTCGATGGTGATGAAGACGGCATTGCCCTTGCCCGGCCGCTGGCGCACCAGCACCACGCCCGCGACCATCACCTTCGCGCCATTTTTCGCCGCGCCCGCCTGCGCGCAGCTGAGCACGCCTTCGGCGGCGAAGACGGGGCGCAGGAACTGCATGGGATGCCCCTTCAGCGACAGGCGCGTCATGGCGTAATCGGTCGTCACCTGTTCGGCGAGCGGCATGGCGGGCAGTTGGGCATCAGGCTCCGCGCCCAGTTCGCGCGCATCGCCCTGCCGCTGGCGCGCGGCGGCAAACAGGGGCAGCTCGTCCGAAGGCGTGCGCCGCGCCTCCCACAAAGCGGCGCGCCGGTCCTGCCCCAGCGAGCGGCAGGCGTCGGCATCGGCGAGCAAGCGCAACGCCCGCGCCGGCAACCCTGCGCGCCGCGCCAGATCCTCGATACTGGTGAACAGGCCGCCATCCGCGCGCGCCGCGACCAGTTGCGTCGCCCAACTTTCGCGAAGCCCGTCGACCTGACGAAAGCCCAGGCGCAGCGCCAGCGCCCGCCCCTTCGCCCCTTCGCCCCGGTCGCTTCGGCGCGAGCGCAGCAGGGGTTCGAGATGATTGTCCCACCGGCTCATATTCACGTCGACGCCATGGATGGTGACGCCGTGCTCGCGCGCGTCGCGCACCAGCTGCGCGGGCGCGTAAAAGCCCATCGGCTGGGAATTGAGCAGGGCGCAGGCGAACACGGCGGGCTGATGGCATTTGATCCAGGCCGAAACATAGACGAGCCGCGCGAAGGAGAGCGCATGGCTTTCGGGGAAGCCATAGCTGCCGAACCCTTCGATCTGGCTGTAGCAGCGTTCGGCGAAATCGCGCTTGTAGCCGCGCCGCACCATGCCGCCGATCATCTTTTCCCGGAACTTGTCCATGCCGCCGACATGGCGGAAGGTCGCCATCGACCGGCGCAGCTGGTTCGCTTGCGACGGGGTGAATTCGGCCGCGACGATCGCCAGCTTCATCGCCTGTTCCTGGAACAGGGGCACGCCCTTCGTTCGCCCCAGGACCTGGCGCAATTCGTCGGGCGGCCCGAAATCGGGATGGGGTGCGGGATAGTCCTCGGGCTCAAGGCCATCGCGGCGGCGCAGGTAGGGGTGCACCATGTCGCCCTGGATCGGTCCCGGCCTGACGATCGCCACCTCGATGACAAGATCGTAGAAGCAGCGCGGCCTGAGGCGCGGCAGCATGTTCATCTGGGCCCGCGACTCGACCTGGAACACGCCGACCGAGTCGGCCTTGCACAGCATGTCGTAGACAGCCGGGTCCTCGCGCGGCACGGTCGCCAACGAATAGCAGAGGCCATGCCACAGTTCGAGCAGCTCCAAACCCTTGCGGATGCAGGTCAGCATGCCGAGGCCCAGCACATCGACCTTGAGGATGCCGAGCGTGTCGATATCGTCCTTGTCCCATTCGATGACGGTGCGGTCCTCCATCGCCGCATTGCCGATCGGAACGGTCTCGTCGAGCCGCTGGCGCGTCAGCACGAAGCCGCCGACATGCTGGGAGAGATGGCGCGGGAACCCGGCAATCTCGCCGGAGATGGCGTACACGGTCGCGAGCAGCGGATCGGCGGGATCGAGACCCGCCTCCCGCAGCCGGCCATCGCGCATCTCCTCGGCCATGCTGCCCCAGAAAAATCCAGCAAGCGCGGCGGTCACGTCCTCGGACAGTCCCATGACTTTACCCACCTNGCGCACGGCGGAGCGGGTGCGATAGGTGATGACGGTGGCGGCGAGGCCGGCGCGCTCGCGGCCGTAGCGGGCGTAGATGTACTGGATCACCTCCTCGCGCCGCTCGTGCTCGAA
>NZ_DJDV01000039.1:0-44645 GCF_002431195.1 Sphingobium sp. UBA5915
CCTTCTCAAACGCGCTCTGAGTCCGGGCCAGACGACGTTGTTTCCCGGTGGTGGATCGGGCGTCCTCGAGAGATAGCCACCGAGTCGCGACAATTTGTTGAGATAGAACTGAAGCGTCCCCGGTTTTGCGCCGCGGCTTCCGCTATCGGAAATTAGGCAATCAGAATAGAGATTCTGTCGCCGTAATGCTATTGTTGGGCTCGCATCGGGAGCGGTGCGAAGCTTGGTATCCTTGGCGCGACATCCTGATTTTAGGATCTTATGAAAGATATAGATCTTCCAGCGCAGAGAACACCACCGTATTTTCTCAATCGCTGAGTCGAGGTCGTGATCTGGCACCGTCCAGATCGGTGACGAGCTTCCCACAGCGCCGGCTTGCTGCCCGATGAAACGCCGACTTCCGATGCGCGGATGTGTCAGATCAAGCGTACCGTTCCGGTGAGGCTTTCAATTACCCACATCCGTTCAGGCGAACGTATCAATACCTCGCCAAAGGAATATGGCGGGCGAGGAATCCGATCACGCCCTCGATAAACGGGTCGTTCTTGTCCCCAGCGACCATATGGCCGGCCCCCGGGATCTCATAGACTTCGGTCTGAGGTACCAGCGAGCGCATCTCGGCGACCCCGTGATCATCGACAATGTCGCTGTTCCCCCCTCTGACAAGCAGTGTAGGAAGTGCCACCCGGCTGCTGACATCGACGAGTTCGTTATTGAAGGCCGGCGGCTCCGCGCTCGGTCGTGTTTCAAGCATCCGGGGATCCCAATGCCAGTAGAAGCGGCCATCCTCCCGGAGACGCAGATTTTTAAGGAGACCCGAAGGATCCTTTGGCCGAGGGCGGTCAGGGTTATAGGCGGAGACCGCATCGGCCGCTTCCTCAACCGATGCAAATCCGTTCGGGTTGGCTCGCATAAACTGCTGTATCTTGACCACGCCGGCGGGCGCCGGACGGAGCACGATGTCCACCATGACCAAGGCATTCGCGATAGGATGATCACTGGTTCCGACCGCATAGAAGCTTGTCATGCCCCCCATTGACGCGCCCACGAGGGCTACCGGACCCTTCACCGTTGACAGGACGGTGCGTAGGTCATCAGCGCGCACCTTGAGAGAATAATCGCCATCCTCCGACCAGTCGCTATCGCCATGGCCTCGGGCATCGTAGTTGACGACGTGATAGCCGTTTCCCGCCAATTTGTTCATGGCACCGGCCCACGAATGCCGTGTCTGGCCACCTCCATGCAGCAATATCACGGTTGGCGCGTCCTCAGGGCCGGCAACATCGCCGACCAGAACCACGCCATCGGAAGCGGCAAATCTCCGTTCTGAGATCTTCATTCTCTGCATTTGACTGGGGCAGGTGGTAGTTTCACGATCATATCTCGCTCTGCGCGAATCTGTGCAAATTCACTCGACCCAAGCAGCGGTATCATGTCGGAACTTGTCCCGCGAAGTTCGTGGATCGTATTCGCGCCTGAAACCCTGATCGGGAGGGAAGGGTCAACCATCGCTTCGCACGCTGGCCAAAATTGCCTGCGCCTGTTTCAGATGCGGCGCGTCGATCATCCTGCCATCAAGCTGAAGCGTCCCGATCCCTGGATTGGCGGTGAAGGCTGCAACCACAGCGCGCGCATGCGCGACGGCGGCGTCACTCGGCGTGAACGCGGCGTTTATCACCGCGACCTGGGATGGGTGGATCGCCATCATGCCGGTGAAGCCGTCCCGCGCTGCGCGCGCTGCATAGGCGGCCAGGCCGTCGAGATCGCGGAATGCAGGAAAGACCGTCTCGATTGCATCGACGCCTGCCGCGTGCGCACCGAACAGCGTCAGCGATCGGGCAAGCTGATAGGGCGGTGTGAAACTGCCGTCTTCCTCGCGCGAGGTGGTTGCGCCGATGGCGGCCGGCAGGTCCTCCGCTCCCCAGGTGAGTCCGGCGAGGCGCTCCCTGCCGTCTCTATAGCTCCCAAGACCAAAGATCGCCGCCGGCGTTTCGGTCGCGATCGGCAATATCGCAATATCGGGTTGATCCGGCAGAAGCGCGATCAATGCCGTCACCGTGGCTTCGCTCTCCGATTTGGGCAGCACGATGCCATCTGGCCGGGCGTCCAGCACAGCCGCGAGATCATCCTGCGCGAGCCCACTGTCGAGCGGGTTGATCCGGACGAACAGCCTCATGCTGCGGTCGGCGTTGCGCAGGAACCGGGCGACCGCTTGTCGTGCCTCGGGCTTCCTCTCGGGTGCGACCGCATCCTCGAGATCGAGGATGAGCGCATCCGCAGCCAATCCGAGCGCCTTGTGCATTCGCTCCGGCCGGTCGCCGGGGACGAACAGGAGCGACCGCAATCTCACGCCGGCGTCCGATGCAGCAAGGCGGAGCGCAGGCATTGGCAGACGATTTCGTCGCGCTGGTTGATCAGCTCGTGACGAAATGTGACGATACCGGCACCGGGGCGCGACTTCGAATCCTTCAGGTCCACGATCTCCGTTCGGGCGCGGAGGGTGTCACCGAGAAAGACAGGTTTGGGCATGACCAGCTTGTCGTAGCCGAGATTTGCGACGAGCGTACCAAGCGTGGTGTCGCCGACGGACAGACCGACCATCAGGGCGAAGGTGAAGGTACCGTTGACGAGGATGCGGCCGAATTCGCTCGCCTTTGCCGCTTCCACGTCGATGTGCAGCGGCTGAGGATTGTGCGTCATCGTCGAGAACAGGAGATTGTCGGTTTCCGTCACCGTCCGCCGGATCTCATGGTCGAGTCGATCGCCGACCTGCCACTCGTCATAATAGCGTCCCGCCATCAACTGTCCTTCTCTGCCCGCTTCTCGACCCGCGCCAGCACCGTTCCTTCCGCCACCTGACCGCCGACCTGGGCGGACAGTTCGGCAACGATCCCGTCGAACGGGGCGAGCAGGGCCTGTTCCATCTTCATCGCTTCGAGCACCAGCAAGCGCTGCCCGGCGACCACGGCCTCACCCGCGGCCACATCGAGCGAAACGATGCGGCCCGGCATGGGCGCAAGAATGGCGCCATCGGATGGACAGCCTCCGCCCGCGACATCGTCCGCCACAGGGGGGCCGAAAGACCAGGCTTCGCCTTTCAGGAAGAGCAGCGTCTCGCCCTTCACGCATTCCACGACCCCGGATGCCGGCGCGCCGTTCAGCGTCACCAGATGCACCTGTCCCGCGACGTCCACGGCGACGCGGCGATCAGGCTCGCCTGCCGAGCGGAAGCCCGAAAGCGCGGTCCAGGGATCTTTGGCGCCGGTCGGCAGCAGAGCGGCGGCAGCGCCCTGGAGCACGTCCTCCGATGGTTCTCCACCGGGCACGAGTTGCCCGAGATGCCGTTCGATGAAGCCAGTATCGATATCACCCGAAACGAAGGCGGGATCGGCGGCGGCTCGCGCAAGGAAGGATGCGTTCGTCCTGACCGGCCAGACCTGCAGAGCGCCGCACGCCGCCGCGAGCTTTGCTGCGGCCGCTTCGCGGGCGGGCGCAGCGACGATCAGCTTGGCGATCATCGGATCATAATAGGGTGTGACCTCTCCGCCTTCCTCCACGCCGCTGTCGATGCGGACGCCCGACGGAAAGCGCAGGCGGTCGAGCGGGCCGGTCGAAGGCAGAAATCCCGTCACGGGATTCTCGGCATAGAGCCGCGCTTCCATCGCCCAGCCATCGATCACCAGCTGATCCTGATGGAGGGGCAGGGGCTCGCCACTGGCGACGCGCAACTGCCACTCGACCAGATCCTGGCCGGTGATCGCTTCTGTCACCGGATGCTCGACCTGAAGTCGCGTATTCATCTCCATGAACCAGATGCGATCGGCGCGCAGGCCTTCGCTGGCATCGGCGATGAACTCGATAGTGCCGGCGCCGACATAGTCGACGGCCTTCGCCGCTTTCACCGCGGCGTCACAGATCGCCGCGCGCGTGACCGGATCCATGCCGGGGGCGGGGGCCTCCTCGATGACCTTCTGGTGCCGACGCTGCAGCGAGCAGTCGCGCTCGAACAGGTGAACCACGTTGCCCTGCGTGTCGCCAAAAACCTGGACCTCGATGTGACGGGGTCCGAGGATATATTTCTCGATCAACACTTGGTCGTTGCCGAAGGAAGACGCGGCTTCCCGCTGACATGAGGCAAGGGCGTCGATGAACGCGTCGTCGTCATCGACCCGGCGCATGCCTTTTCCGCCGCCGCCCGCCACCGCCTTGATCAGGACGGGATAGCCGATCGCGCGCGCCTGCACATGGAGATGCTCGGGGCTTTGATCCTCCCCCATATATCCGGGCGTTACGGGGACGCCCGCAGCGATCATCAGCGCCTTGGCGGCATCCTTAAGGCCCATGGCGCGGATGCTGGCGGGCGGTGCGCCGACCCAGACCAGCCCTGCCGCCTGGACGGCTTCGGCGAACTCGGCATTCTCCGACAAAAAGCCATAGCCCGGATGGATCGCGGCCGCGCCCGTCTGCTTCGCCGCGGCGAGAATTTTCTCCGGGACAAGGTAGCTTTCGCGGGCGGCGGCCGGTCCGATGCACACCGTCTCGTCCGCCTCGCGCACGAAGGGCATAGCTGCGTCGACGTCGCTATGGACTGCGATCGTGCGAACGCCCAGGCGTCTGGCGGTGCGGATGATCCGGCGGGCGATCTCGCCCCGGTTGGCGATAAGAAGGGACTCGATCATCATTACATCCTGAACAGGCCAAAGCGCGCGCGCTCCGGGATCGGGGCGTTGAGCGCCGCCGCAAAAGCCAGGCCCAGGACGTCGCGGGTCTGGGCGGGGTCAATGATCCCGTCGTCCCAAAGCCTTGCGGTGGCGTAATAGGGATTGCCCTCGTCCTCATATTTCTGACGGATCGGTCCCTTGAAGGCTTCGGTTTCTTCCGGTGTCCATTTGTCAGCGTCGCGATGGACGGTGGCGAGCACCGAGGCCGCCTGCTCGCCGCCCATGACGCTGATCCGCGCATTGGGCCAGGTGAACAGGAAGCGCGGCTGGTAGGCGCGCCCGCACATGCCGTAATTGCCCGCGCCGAAGCTGCCACCGATCAGCACCGTGATCTTCGGCACGCTCGCGGTCGCGACCGCGGTGACGAGCTTGGCGCCATGCTTGGCGATGCCTTCCGCCTCATATTTGCCGCCAACCATGAAGCCGGAGATGTTCTGGAGGAAGAGCAGCGGCACACGGCGCTGGCATGCGAGTTCGATGAAATGCGCGCCTTTCTGGGCGCTTTCGCTGAAGAGCACGCCGTTATTGGCGAGGATGGCGACCGGCATGCCCCAGATGCGGGCGAAACCGCACACGAGCGTCGTGCCGTAGAGCGCCTTGAACTCGTGCAATTCGCTGCCGTCGACGATCCGCGCGATGACTTCGCGCACGTCATAGGGCGCGCGAACGTCAGTCGGAATGATGCCGTACAACTCGTGCGGATCATATTTCGGCGCCACCGGATCGGCGAGGTCGATATCGACCGCCTTCACGCTATTGAAGCTCGCAGCGATATCCCGAACGATCAGCAGCGCATGCTCGTCATTTTCGGCTACATGGTCGACGACGCCCGATTTGCGCCCGTGCGTGTCCGCGCCGCCCAGTTCCTCGGCGCTGATCACTTCGCCGGTCGCCGCCTTCACGAGAGGCGGGCCAGCCAGGAAAATCGTTCCCTGATTGCGCACGATGACGCTTTCGTCGGACATGGCCGGGACATAGGCGCCGCCGGCGGTGCAACTGCCCATGACACAAGCGATCTGGGGAATACCTTCCGCCGACATCTGCGCCTGATTGTAGAAGATGCGCCCGAAATGCTCTCGGTCGGGGAAGACCTCCGCCTGATGGGGCAAGTTCGCGCCGCCGCTGTCGACCAGATAGATGCAGGGCAGGCGGTTCTCCCTGGCGATCTCCTGCGCGCGCAGATGCTTCTTCACCGTCATCGGGAAATAGGCGCCGCCCTTCACCGTGGGATCATTGGCGACGATCATGCACTCGCGACCGGAAACCCGTCCGATCCCGCCGATCGCGCCGGCCCCCGGCGCGCCGTCGGGCGCGTGGCTGTTGCCATACATGCCGTTCGCGGCCAGCGCGCCGATCTCAAGGAAGGGCGATCCTGGATCAAGCACACGATGGACACGGTCGCGCGGCAGCAGCTTGCCGCGGGCAACATGCCTCTCCCGCGCCGCGTCCGAGCCGCCCAGTGCGGCGGTCGCGACCTTTGCCCGCAAGTCGGCCGCAAGCGCGCCGTTGTGCGCGGCATTGGCGGCAAAATCGGGCGAGCCGACATTGGCGAGGGTCTTGAGAACCGTCATACGCCCAGCAGCTCCCGTCCAATCAGCATGCGCCTGATTTCATTGGTGCCAGCACCAATATCCAGCAGCTTGGCATCGCGCATGAAGCGTTCGACCGGCCAATCCTTCGTATAGCCGGCGCCGCCCAACGCCTGCACGGCCTCGAGCGACACTTTCATCGCATTCTCACTGGCGAGCAGGATCGCGCCGGCGGCGTCAAAGCGGGTGGTCCGACCTGAATCGCACGCCCGCGCCACCGCATAAACATAGGCTCGTGCGGAATTGAGCGCCACATACATGTCGGCGACCTTCGCCTGCATGAGCTGAAAGGCGCCGATCGGCTTGCCGAACTGCTTGCGTTCGCGAAGATAGGGCAGAACGACATCAAGGCAGGCCTGCATGATGCCCAGCTGGATCCCCGCGAGCACGGTCCGCTCAAAGTCGAGGCCCGACATGAGAATGCCGACACCGCCGTTCAGCGAACCCATCACATTCTCTTCAGGCACTTCGCAGTCGTCGAATACGAGTTCGGCAGTGGGTGAGCCGCGCATGCCCATCTTGTCGATCTTCTGGCCGATCGAGAAACCGGGCATGTCTTTCTCGATGATGAAGGTGGAAATGCCGCGCGATCCTTCGCCGGTCTTGGCATAGACGACCAGGGTGTCGGCATAAGCGGCGTTGGTAATCCAGAACTTCGTTCCGTTGAGGATGTAGCGGTCGCCCTTCCTGTCGGCCCGCAGCTTCATCGAGACGACATCGGAACCTGCTCCAGCCTCCGACATCGCGAGGCTCCCGACATGCTCGCCCGAGATCAGCTTCGGGAGATATCGGCGCTTCTGCTCGGCATTGCCCCAACGGCGCAACTGGTTGACGCACAGGTTCGAATGCGCGCCATAACTCAGACCGATCGAACCGGACGCACACGCGATTTCTTCCTGCGCCACGACGTGCTCGAGATAGCCCAGCCCCAGGCCGCCATCCTCCTCCTCGACGGTGATGCCATGCAGGCCGAGCGCGCCCATTTCAGGCCAAAGCTCGCGCGGGAACCAGTCCTCGGCATCGATCCGCGCGGCGAGGGGGGCAATCCTCTCGGCAGCGAACCTTTGCGTTGTGTCACGAATGGTCTCGGCCATCTCGCCGAGCGCAAAATCGAAGTCCGCCATCATCCACTCCTGAGTTTCCTGCTCCATAGGAAAACTTCGGATGAGAGAAAAATTGAAAGGTGCGAAAGCATAGCATAGACAGTGTCTATGATAGACCGCTATTTGCTTCGCTACTTCCTGGCTGTGATCGACAAGGGAAACTTTTCCAAGGCAGCTGCGCAGTGCAATGTATCCCAGCCAACACTATCTGTCGGCATCGCCAAGCTGGAACGCCTGCTCGACAAGCCGCTTTTCCACCGAACCAATCGCCGGGTGGAGTTGACGGAAGCAGGAGCGCATCTCGCAGTGCATGCCCGCAGGATCGAGGGCGATTTCAACCTGTTCGAACGCTCCATGACGGAGGCGCCCGCGCGGAGCACGATCCGTCTTGGCGTGCTTGCCACGATCCCCTCGGCCTGGATCGCGGTCTTTGCCAGGGGGCTGGCGACGGCGGCAGTGGACGAGCGTGTCGAACTGGTTGAAGGGCGCGAACGTGACCTTGTCGAGCGGCTTGGCCGCGGCCGGATCGATGCCGCGCTGACCCTGGTACGGGAGGACGGCAGTCGCTTCGAAAGCGAAATACTCCGTAGCGAGGGCTATGCCCTGGCGCTTTCCGTCGACCATCCCCTAGCGCGTGAGACAGTCATTCCGGCGGAATCTCTCGCCGACAATGTGATGATCGTGCGTCGGCACTGTGAAGTACTGGCTGAGACAAGCCAACATTTTACCAGCCGCGGCGTGCGCCCCTTCTTCGCTGCGCGCACGACGAGCGACGATCGTGCGCTGGCGCTGGTTGCCGCGGGCATGGGGGTAACGGTCATGCCCGAAGGATTCAAAGCGCCAGACGTGGCCCGGCCGCGGCTGGCCGGGTTCGAACTGCGACGCGATATCGGTATCATGTACGCGACACATTATGGGAGGCCGAGAGGACTGGAATCCCCTGTGTTGGTCGCTCTCAGAAACGCCATTTCCGGTGAAAGCTCGACGAGGCAGTAGAGGTTGCATGTCCCTCCGACCGGGCGCTGATCGTGAATCAATAAGAATCCCGTCTTGCGAGACTCAGTTATGGAGTGCATGATGTGAGTAAGCAGATGACTAGGATGAGATATAATGGCGGGAATTGCCACGACGGAAGCGTTGATCGAGGATGCAAGGGCCGGTCGGATGTTTATCCTCGTCGACGACGAGGCTCGGGAGAATGAGGGCGACCTGATCATTCCGGCGCAGTTCGCAACACCGGACGCCGTCAACTTCATGGCGCGACACGGGCGAGGCCTGATCTGCCTGGCGATGACGCGTGCCCGTGTTGGTGAGTTGCAGCTCCCCGCAATGGCGCAGACCAACGGCACGCGCCACGAAACCGCCTTTACGGTCTCCATCGAGGCGCGAGAGGGCGTGACGACAGGTATCTCTGCAGCGGATCGGTCCCGCACCATACAGGTGGCGATCGACCCGACCAAGGGCGCCGATACTATCGTTTCCCCGGGGCATGTCTTCCCTCTCGTGGCGCGCGAGGGCGGTGTGCTGATTCGCGCCGGACATACCGAGGCTGCTGTGGATTTCTCCCGGCTCGCCGGTCTCAACCCCTCGGGTGTGATCTGTGAGATCATGAACGAAGACGGCACGATGGCACGCATGCCTGAGCTCATCCGCTTCGCCGAGCAGCACCGGTTGAACATTGGGACGATAGCGGACCTGATCGCCTATCGACGCCGGACCGATGTCCTGATCGAGATGGTTCATGAGGAACGCTTCGTCAGCGAGTATGGCGGTGCGTGGACCGCCCGAGTCTATCGAAACGATACCGAGGGGAGCGAGCATCTCGCGCTTATCAAAGGTACGCCGGTTCCCACCCGCCCGACGCTGGTGCGCATGCATAATTACTCGATCTTTGACGACGCGCTGGCGCAGGTCGGCGGCCGACCGCATCTTCTCGAAATGGCGATGGACATGATCGGCCGTGAAGGCGCGGGCGTGCTGGTCATGGTGCGGAACTTCGAAACGATGCGCTACACGGATCTCATCAGGGCGTCCCGGGTGCATCAAACCGACATATCCACGCCGGTACTCCGGGATTACGGTGTCGGCGCGCAGATCCTGCTCGATCTTGGACTGCAAGATCTCGAATTGTTGACCAATTCTCGGCGCAACACGCTGGTCGGACTCGAAGGCTATGGTCTGCGAGTCGTCGGAACCCGCCCTTTGCCCACACCAATGCGGCTAGCCATGCAAGCCTGACCATATGTTTGCGTGAGGCTGGTGTTTGCTTTGCAAGATGTTCGCCGGCCGGTAGACGAAAGCCGCCAGGGGGGACATCCCTTGCCGATGTCAGGCATTCCGCAATGTCGGATCAAGAAAGTGGCAATCCCGCCATGACGCGCCGCCTAAGCTCCCTTCCGGACATTCCGAACGTCGAGGCCAGGAACCGGCTGACGGTGCTTGCATCCGAATAGCCCAGAAGATGCGCCAGCACGATGATCGGTCGGCGTGGCGCTTCCTGAAAGAACGAAACGGCGACCTTGCGACGCACGAGGGCCAATATATCGGCGAAGCTGGTTTCCGATGCATCCAGTCCGCGTTGCAAGGTGCGCGGACTCATCGCCAGGATTTCGGCGATATGATCCAGTGTGGCGAGACCTGCTTCCAGATTGGCCGCGATCAGGCGTTCGACCTGTGCCTCCAGGCTGCTCGGCCATTCATGCGCGAGCTTCTGTAAATGCCCCTCCACAAAAGCGAGCATGTCCGGATCATGACCTGGCAGCGGTCGGTCGATGTCGGCGCGGGGACAGACGACGGCGAAGCGCTCGGCGCCGAAGCTCACCGGACAATGAAAGAAACGATCGTAACTGCGCAGATCGGCATGACGCTCATAACCGAATTCCACCCGTAATGGCGACCAGCCCGGTCCGAGCGCGCGTCGCGCGAGCCTGACGGTGAAAACCATGACGCCGGCGAGAAATTGGCCCGCGCGCTCCCGAAAGGAGGGGAGGACCGTGTGCAGGATATGGGCCTCGTCCTCGATCAGTTCGAGATCCATGCTGTATGCCCCGTTTACAACGTGCATGTAGCGCCGACGGGCTTCGATCGCATAACGGAGAGTAGGGCACTGCTCGCCTAGAAGGCTGAGCGGCCCGAAACCTCGAATGTTCACCCATTGGGAGAAGGCGACCGCCAAATCCGGCCGACCAGTGGTGGTCGCGCTGTCCTCCAGCGCCTGAATGATCAGCGAAGGAGAAACGGCGTCGATCGCATTGTCGGTCAGGGATGCGGCGCGTGCGTGCCGAGCGAGCGTCTTGCTCACAGGCAATCCCTCCGAACGCAAAAAGCTTTCGAGATGAAAAAGTGCTCCAGGATGGGCGGTCGATGCCATGGCGTCAATCATCATGATATTGTCGTGATCGGTCAAGAAGCGTTCGTCCGAGGGCGATATATTGGTGATAATCTCATAATACGAGAAGGGAGAGCGAAATGAAGAGCATCTGGTTCCACATGCAGGGCTACCGCGACCTGCCGGATGATTTTCCCCAGAAATATGATAGCGTCTGGGTCACTCCGCCCAATGACGAACTTTGCGACCCAGCGATGGTCAGCAAGTACCTCAAATGGAACATCGAGGAACTTGAGCTTGCCGACGAACTCGGCTTTGACGGCGTGGGCGTCAACGAGCACCACCAGAATGCCTATGGCTTCCCGGTTTCGCCCAATCTCATCGCGTCGATCCTCGCCAACCGCCGGTCCGATGCCGCAATTGTGGTACTGGGAAATACGCTTCCGCTCTACAACCCTGCGATCAGGGTTGCGGAAGAATTCGCCACGCTGGACTGTCTTAGTGGAGGGCGCCTGGTCGCCGGCTTCCCGGTCGGATCGCCGATGGATACGGTGGGCTGCTATGGCTTGCCGCCGACCGAAGTTCGGCCCCGCTATTATGAGGCCCATGATCTCATCATGCAGGCCTGGACCAAGCCGGGACCCTTTCCCTTCAATGGGCGCTTCAACAAGCTGCGCTATGTCAATCCCTGGCCCAAGCCGCTGCAGAAGCCCCATCCGCCGGTCTGGCTTGCAGGGGGCGGTTCGATCGAGACATGGAAGTTCGCGACTGACAACAATTACACTTACAGCTACCTGAGCTTCAGCGGCCATCTGGCGGCCAAGAACCTTATGCAGGGCTATTGGGACCAGGTCGAGAAGGCCGGTCTGGACGACAATCCCTATCGGGCGGGCTTCGCGCAACTCGTCGTGGTCGGCGACACCGACGCGGACGCCGAGAAGCTCTACCTCAAGCACATCCAGAACTTCTACGCCAAGTCGCTACATGTCGCCCCGCATTTCGCGGCGCCGCCGGGCTTCCAGACGGTCGATAGCGTCAAGGCCGCCCTCGCCAAAAGTGCGGGTTCGGCATTCGGTAGCGTCACAAGTCCCTACGACCTTACCTGGGCCGACTATACCGAGAAGAGCAAGCGGGTGATCGGCGGAAGCCCCGATACGGTCGTGGCCGGGCTGGAGGAAGCAATCCGCAGCCTGCGTGTCGGCCATCTGATGGTCATTCTTCAGATCCAGTCGATGGACCGGGAACTGACCGAGCACAACACGCGCCTGTTCGCGGAAAAGGTGATGCCGCGCATCCGCACGATCTGGGACAAGGAGGGCTATCGCGATCATTGGTGGCCATTGGGCGCCACGCGCAATTCGCAAGCTGATACCAGCGTTATCAAGGTGGGAGTACCGGCATGAGCAACGGCACGATAGCGCAGGTTGCGCATCCGGGCCTCTTCGCGGCGAATCCCGTGATCATTCGTGGCACGGGTACGCCAGTCGTCTATCTTCACGGCCCCTTCGGGCAGGAATGGAGCGGATTTCTCGACGATATCTCCGAGGTCCATGAAGTCTATGCCCCTGCGCATCCCGGCAGCGTCGACATGTCCGACCTGGAGCATCTCGACAGCCTGTGGGATCTCATCCTCTATTATGATGACCTGTTCCGTGCACTGGGACTGGAGCGCTTCGATCTCATCGGTCATAGTTTTGGTGGTATGGTCGCGGCAGAATATGCGGCGAGCTTTCCGGATCGCGTGAAGAAGCTGGTGCTGATCGATGCGATGGGCCTATGGAACGACAATCATCCCGTCGCCGACCATCTGCTCGCCTCGTCGCAGGCCCGTATAGCGATGCGCTTTCACGACGCGCAATCGGATGTGGTGCTGGATCACCTCAAGGCGCCGGAGGATCCGGCCGCCGCGCAGGAAGCCCATATCAACCAGTTCATGGCGCTTGCCAGCACGTCGCACTTCATTCACCCCATTCCCGAGCGCGGTCTCCACAAGCGCCTGCGGCGCATATCGGCGCCAACGCTCGTCGTTTGGGGCGCCGAAGACAGGCTCACGCCACCGGCCTATGCCGACGAGTTTGCGGCCCTGATTGGAGGCGCCCGGGTCGAACTCATCAAGGGGGCAGGGCATGTGCCTCAGCTTGAACGTCGCGAGGAAGCGACCGGCCTGATCGGCGACTTCCTCGCATAGTCGGTTTGGACAGGAGCGCGACGCTGTTCGCTATCGCTGTGGGTATTTGCTGGATTGGCCGTTTCTCAACTCCGTATCCGTAGGCCCCATCCGGCGACAGAAATGCTGACCGTTCATGCCGCAGATCTCCCCACTGGGCGGTGATCGGATCGATCGCCGCCCGCTTTTTCTTGATTTCCAATCTTTCTGTAACCGATGGACTACGTGCCGAATGTCCCGCCCACCACGCTTCGACGCGATGTGGAGCGGGGCGCGTAGTTTACACGAAACCCCGCTACCGGACCGATGTCTTCCGCGCTTTCGTTACGAGCTCTGGGGTGTTCTCGCTTTGAGGGTGCCTGCCTGGAGCCAATTGGGATAGTGCGGACCGGTGTCGCTCACCCTGTCCAATTCCTCAACGTCCTGCTGTGAGAGGACGACATCGAGGGCCCCCAGATTGTCTTCGAGTTGATCCACTCGTCTGGCGCCGACGATAACGGATGTCACCGCAGGCTTTGCGAGCAGCCAGCCAAGGGCGATTTGCGCCGCGCTGACACCGTGCCGAGCAGCGATGTCCCTGAGGACGTCGATGATGTCGAAAGTTCTGTTGCGATCGATCGGCGGGAATTCGACCTTGTCGCGACGCGAGGCGCCATGCTCGGTATGCCTGTCATACTTCCCCGAGAGAAAGCCACCCGCGAGCGGGCTCCATGCCATCAGCCCGATCCTCTGGTCCTCGACCATAGGGATGATGTCATGTTCCAGATCGCGGCCGGCGAGCGAGTAATAGGCTTGCACCGACACAAAGCGTTCGAGATTGCGGAGCGCCGAGACCCCGAGTGCTTTCATGACCTGCCACGCGGCAAGGTTAGAGCAGCCAATATAGCGAACCTTGCCCTGCCGCACGGCATCGTCGAGCGCGCGCAGCACTTCCTCAAACGGCGTCAGCGGGTCGAAATTGTGAATCTGGTACAGGTCGATGCGGTCGGTCTGCAGCCGCTTCAGACTGTCTTCCAGCGCCGTCATCATGTGAAATCGCGATTGGCCGCTCCTGTTCGGTCCGGTACCCATGGATGAATGGAACTTCGTCGCCAGGACAACCTCGTTCCGGCGCGCCTTGATCGCCTCGCCGAGCAGCGTCTCGGATTCTCCAGCCGCGTAGACATTCGCTGTGTCGATGAAGTTCACGCCGGCGTCCAAGGCACGGTCGACGATTCCCTGCGCCTCCTTCTGATCAAGTCCTCCGACTTTATCATAGGGTGGCAGCGCCCGGCCGCCGAAAGTCATGGTGCCCAGGCAAAGTCGCGAAACGAAGACTCCGGTATCTCCCAGCAGTTTATACTTCATGCCTTTCTCCTGCGATCGAGGATTGTCGCGCGACGGGCGTGACAGGGTGGGAGCGCCTTCATCTTACGATCGGCGCCCGGTTTTCAATTCGCGATGGCGATTGTGTGGACACCGCGCGGCGCGCGAAATCTGCGATCGGTGCGGGCCAGGGACGGACTCGGGCCAGGGATCACGTCCCAGATCTCAATTGCCCCTTTTAGCGGCGCCTCTTCGCCGCGATACTCACCTATGCCGACATAGAGCAGCGCGCCTGATGCGTCGAAAGCGAGGCCTTGGGGGTTGGTCGCGACGAACGGCCAGTGACCGGCATGTGACAGGCGACCAGTCTGCGGATCGATGGAAAAGAGTGTCAGCGCGGCATTGGGATCATAGGCCGGATCGTCGCTCGGCCTGGATGTTCCGCCGATACTGGCGAGCGCCAGCAGCTTGCCATCCGGGCTGATCGCCATGAACTCGGCATTGAAGCCGCCGTGGGTCGCACCTACTACGATGTGACCCGGCCTGGCGGCACGGTCACCGAGCGGAGCAAGGCTGGTTGTGGTGACCACGCCTTCAGACAGTGTTTCATATCCGCGCGGGACATCCGCCCCCCATTGCACGTCACTGGTGAAGAAGAAGCGGCCGTCCGGTGAAAACTCCCCCACGAGGGGGTATTTGTTGACCTGCACGGTTCCCCAGGGCGTCAAACGGGGGCGCGCGCCCGCGGGCTCTTCCACCCGGAAGAAAGCGACCTGAGAGCGCGCTGCGAGCAAGGCAGCCAGAACTTTTCCGGACGGGTGCCAGCGAACTTGCGGTGCCACTTCCCTGCCGAGATCGGACCGTGGGGCAAGGGGCACCGCGACCCTGCGGGGGGTACCCAGCCGGCCATCTGCGACCGGCACGAAAAAAAACCCTCTGAGATCGGCCCTCCGATCACCACCGCAAAGTCACCGCCCGGCCTGACCGCGATGCCCGTGGGATTGGGCATCACCTCTTTTTCGCCAACAAAGCGCGGATTGGCGCGATCGCTGATATCGTAGGCGCGCAAATGCCGCCCTCTTGAAAGATCGCTGACCGTGGTGCTTCCGGCGGTACGCTGTTCCCAGGTGGCAGCAACGAGCGCCAGCCGGCCGTCGGGGGTCACAACCATAGTGTTGGCGGGCGAATTCATGGCATTCGATGCCGGAGTCGATGCTATCGCCTTTTCGGAATGCGATGCCAGGTCAAAGATGGAGAGAGTATCGACCTGATTGAGTGGCGGACCGAGTTGATCGTCGTGATAGCTCGTCGCCATCATGTCGATGTCCGAGATCGCCAGCAGATGACGGCTCTGCGTCTGCGCGTGGGCAGCGCTTGCATCTACGAGTCCGGACACGCAGAAAAGGCAGATCGACGTTCGAACGCTAGGCATGCGTGTTTCCTCCTTCGCCGACACACCAGGTTTAGCGTGACGTTGAGGATTATCTATGCGACAAACTCCAGAGTATCGTCGCCATCGTCCAAGAGTTGCCCATGGATCCCCTGTCGGACGTTTTTGGGCTGCTTCAGGTCAAAGCGGTGCTCTCTGCCCGCTTTGAAGCGGGCGGCGATTGGGCAGTCCATTTCGCGCCGCAGCCTCAAATCAAATTTGGCGCAGCATTGCGCGGAAGCTGTTGGCTCACTCTGCACGGCGGCGAGCCGGGTCGGCTAGAGGCTGGCGACACCTATCTGATGACCAATTGCCCGACCTACGTCCTTGCAAGCGATCCTTCGCAGCCGCCGGTCGACGGTTCGGCGCTCTATGCCTCAGCGGAGGGAAACGCCGTCCATTATATCGGCAATGACACGGTCCTGCTTGCCGGCAGTTTTCTCTTCGACGAGAGTAACGCCGCTTTGCTGATGGACGTCCTGCCGGCGTTGATTCACATCCCCGCAGACAATCCGGCATCCAAGGTCCTGCGCGAGACCCTTCACCTCCTGGACGATGAACTGGGCGCACACCGGATGGGCACCTCCATCGTGACGAGCCGACTGGGCGATATCCTGCTGATTCAGGCCCTACGCGCCTATGTGGCCAGTCGAGCACCTGCGGGTTGGCTCGGAGCCTTGGGGGATCCGAAGATCGGCAAAGCACTGAGATTGATGCATGCGGATGTTCGGCAAAACTGGAGGGTCGGCGAATTGGCGGCGAGTGACGGTATGTCCAGGTCCGATTTTGCCCGAAAGTTCAAGGACTGTGTCGGCCTGCCTCCTCTCGACTATCTCATTCGCTGGCGAATGCACCTTGCCCGTGATGCGCTTCGCAAGGGTGACAAATCGGTTGCCGCGATCGCCTCCTCCATAGGCTACTCCTCGGAGGGCGCGTTCGGCAATGCCTTCAAGCGGATATTTGGCCGCGCGCCCAAAAGATATTGGGCGCGGCTGGAGGACCTGGACAGGGCGGCGGAGACAACGCCCGGCATGTCCAGGTCCGTGGGATGACCTAGCCGTTGAACTGGGGGAGGGGCCTCACAAGGGGGTCAAGCACCGCTCTTGCCTCCTCTGGTGTGATGAAATCTTCAGGCGCCACTTCGATGGTCTCGACCGGACCCGCTTCGCCCCCGCGTTCTCCGATCAATCGCCCACGCTCGTCGAAAATCCAGAACGTCAGACCCATCTTTCGGCGGATATACAGGCCGTCCAGGTTCTCGGGCGGAAAGCCCATTGCCGCGAGCGCGGCTCCAGTCACAAAATGATTGGACGTCGAAATCGAGGTAAAGGATCGTTCGGAGAGATGCAGTTCCTGATGCTGCAAAACAATCACAGGCTGCCCGACCGCTTTGTAGAAGTCCTTGAGATTTTGCAAACCCTTGACCTCAATGCCACCACCTTTGAAGGAAAGAATATAATGGGGTTCATCGACGAACATGCCTGGTTCGAAAATCCTCTCCCATTGGCCGCTGATTTCAAGAAGCGAATGGCGATGATAATTTTCAAGCATCTGACGCTGCAGCGGTGTCAGAGACTCGTTCTCCAGTGCGCGATCGATCGTCGTCGGATGTTCGGTGATATCCAGCTTCGCCACTTCTTCTCTCCCATTGCTTGGGCACTTGCCAAGCGTCCTTATTCGGTTCTCTACACGACTGCCTGACGCAATGCCCATCGACATTGCGCGTGCCGCAGACTCGTACGGGATCCACCTGATGCAGGACCCCCTACGGGAAGTGTATGCCTTGGAGGCACGCATCAAATTCTCATAAGGTGCGACTTTGCAAGTCCTGACCCTGCTCACGTGGCGGCGGGACTCGTGCGGGCATGCTTGATTTCGGCGACGCCGGGCTAAGCGGGGGCATAGCAGTTCACAGCGCGCATACCGCCGCGAACAATATTTGCATAAATCTCCATATGCGCGAATCCTAATGATTTCCTTGACAAGAATGGCCCTCGGGCAATAGGTCGGACCCAAGCGGCACACGCGGCCGTGTCACACCAGCGATCCTGCGGCCGCATCAACGTTACGAGTTGCTGCATAAGCGCAGGAGCATGGCGCAGCGGGAAGGATGATGGCAGGTAAATTTATCGAGGAATTTGCGGTCGGGCAGGTGGACATCAGTCCCGGACGAACCGTGACAGAGACGGAGATCGTCACCTATTCCTGGATTTCGGGCGACACCAATCCGATGCACACCGATGCTGAATATTCCCGAAAATCGCCCATCGGCCAGCGCATCGCGCACGGCACATTGTGCCTTTCGATCTGCACGGGACTCAGCGCCAGGATAGGCTATCTCGACGGCACGGCGATCGCGGCACTGGGGATCGACGACTGGAAGTTCTTCAAACCCGTATTCATCGGCGACACCGTCACGCTGCGGTCGACGGTCGTGGAGGCGCGGAAGACGTCGAAGCCGGATCGCGGCGTCCTCGTGCGGCGCATGGAACTTTTGAATCAGCATGGCGACGTCGTGCAGAGCGGGCTCATGACCACGATGGTCCGGGCGCGGCCTGCCAATAGCGCTTCCGAATAAGGAACAGAATATCGTGGAAAATATCAACCTCGCCGGCCTCACCGAGGATCAGAACCTCATCCGCGCCAATGTGCTCGAACTGCTCGATCGGACGTTGCCATGGCCTCTCATCCGCCAGCTCGATGAGAAGGGCGAATTTCCCCACGAAGCTTATGACGCGCTCGCGGAGGCGGGGTTCATGGGGCTGTTCTATCCGGAAGAATATGGCGGAATGGGCGGCAGCCACAAGGATCTGACGGCGTTTGTCGAGACCCTGGGCTATTATTACACGGGCATCGCCCAGGCCTATATGACGACGGTGATCTATGCCGGCATGCACGTCGTCAAGAACGGCAGCGAAGCGCTCAAGCGGGAATTCGTTCCCAAGATCATCAGCGGCGAGGTCAAGCTCGCGCTTGCGATGTCGGAGCCGGGCACCGGTTCGGATGTCGCCGGCCTGAAGACGTCGGCCGTGCGCGATGGCGATGACTACATTCTCAATGGCCAGAAGATCTGGATCACCTGCGCCCATGTCGCCGACTATCTGGTCGTCATCGCCAAGACCGACCCGAGCGCCCAGCGCCATCGCGGCCTCAGCGTCTTCCTGGTCGATGCGCGTGCGCCCGGGGTCGAGATTCGGCCGCTCAAGATGCTGGGGCGCAAGACCACACATGCCAACGAGATATTCCTGACCGACGTGCGCGTGCCAGCCACGCATCTGCTTGGCGCGGAGAATGGCGCGTGGAAGAGCCTGATGGGGTGCCTGAACGTTGAGCGTCTTTGCCTGTCGGCGATATCGAGCGGCCATTGCTTCAAGATCACCGACTATGCGGCTGACTATGCCAAGCAGCGGATCCAGTTCGATCAGCCGATCTCCTCGTTCCAGGTGATCCAGCACAAGCTCGCCGACATGGCGATCATGGCCGAAACCGCCCGGCAGGCGACCTGGCGCGTGGCCGAACTGCTCGACGGGGGCTTCGATGCCGTTCGCGAAACGTCGATCGCGAAGATCGTCAGCTCCGAGAACAACTTCCGGTGCGCGGACATGGGCCTGCAGGTGATGGGCGGCGCCGGTTATTCCACCGAATATGACATGCAGATGTTCTTCCGCGACTCCCGCGTTGGACCGATCGGGGGCGGCAGCAACGAAATTCAGCGCAATATCATCGCCAAGCTGATGGATCTTTGAAAATGGGGCGTTGGGAGACGGGCAATGACTGAAGCCACTAGCAGAACCGTCGACGTCCTCGTGATCGGTTCGGGAGCGGGCGGGCTGTCGACGGCGATTACCGCGAAGAAGGCTGGCCTCGACGTCCTGGTGATCGAGAAAGAACCGTACTACGGAGGCACGACCGCGTTTTCCGGCGGATTTCTTTGGGTGCCGAACAATTCGCAGAGCGCAGCCGTCGGCTGTATCGACAGCAAGGAGGCAGCGCGGACCTATCTCGAGCGCGAAACCGGCAATTTCTACGACGCTGACCGGGTCGAGGCATTCCTCGACAAGGGACCCGAGATGCTCGATTTCTTCGAGCGGGAAACCGACGTCCGTTTCCTGCCGTCACCGGCATTTCCCGACTATCATCCGTTGCAGGATGGCGGCGTGTCGGGCGGTCGCTCGATCGTCGCAGAGCCGTTCGATGCCGCAAGGCTTGGGAAGGAGGTAAAGCGCCTGCGGCCTCCGCTGCGCACGATCACCTTTGTTGGCATGATGTTCAACTCGGGCAACGAGGTGAAGCATTTCTTCAACGCGACAAAGTCGCTCACCTCGGCCATCTATGTCGCCAAACGACTCGCGCTGCACGGCTATGAACTCATCCGCTATCAGCGGGGGATGCGCCTGACCAGCGGCAACGCGCTTGCCGCGCGTCTCGCCAAATCCGCGTTCGATCTGGGCATTCCGATCCTGACTGAGACCAAGGCGGTCGAATTGTTGCAGACCGATGGCGCAGTAACGGGAGCGGTGATCGAAGGAGCACACGGGCGGCAGGAGATTGCCGCTCGTCGCGGGGTCGTCGTCGCGTGCGGCGGCTTCCCTCAGGATATTGTGCGCCGTCATGCGCTGTTCCCGCACGAGCAAAGGGGAGACACGCATTTGTCGCCGGCGCCTGGCGGCAACACAGGCGATGGGCTGCGCATGGCCGAGAAGGCGGGCGGCCAGTTTCAGAGCGATCTTCCCAATCCGGCGGCCTGGATTCCGGTTTCGAAGGTGCCGCTCGGCAAGGGGAAATTCGGCGTGTTCCCGCATCTGATCGATCGGCAGAAGCCCGGCGTCATTGCCGTCAACCGGCGGGGAAAGCGCTTCTGCAACGAATCCGATTCCTATCATGATGTCGCCAGCGCCATCATCCGGACCTGCGAAGGGGAGGGCGAGACAGCGGCCTGGCTCCTGTGCGACCACAAGACCTATCGCAAATACGGTCTGGGCTTTGCGAAGGCCTTCCCGATGCCGACCAGCCTCTACACCCGCAGCGGCTATCTGTTGAGGGGCAAGACGCTTGCCGACCTGGCCAGGATCACCGGCATCGATCCCAAAGGGCTGGCAGAAACCGTCCGCACCTTCAACATCGGCGCGGAGCATGGAGAGGATCCCGAATTCGGAAAAGGCGGAAACCTCTATAACCGCTATCTCGGCGATCCCGATCACCAGCCCAATCCGTGCGTCGCGCCGGTAGGCAAGGGCCCCTATTATGCAGTCAAAGTCACGCCGGGCGATCTGGGAACTTTCGACGGAATCCGGACCGACCGCTATGCGCGGGTGCGAGACGCTCGTGGCGACCCGATTCCCGGCCTCTACGCTGTCGGGAACGATGCAGCGAGCATCATGGGTGGCAATTATCCAGGTGGCGGAATCACGCTCGGGCCGATCATGACGTTCGGCTATATCGCAGGTCGACATCTCGCTGGCCAGGCGGATTGACGCTAAAGAGTCTGTTCACGCAAAGCGGAACTCTGTGGCCTTGAAAGGGGATTGCCCGAAGGAGACCTTCTGGAACGATACCAGCTTCAGCTGAACCGTCGACATGCGTTCCCGTTTAGGTATCACGCTGGAGATGCTACTCGTTTACGTTCCACAGCTTCCTCCAGGAGGCACTGCCGTGCCGCAACCTTAAAGCGGTCCTGTCGGTTGGCATGGATGAACGGAAGAGTTGAAAGAGGGGCCCGAATGGCCGAAAAGTACAGATTGGTGGTAGTCGGTGGCGGTGTCGCCGGGCTGGAGATCGCAACGCGGCTTGCCGGGAAAAGGACCGGTGCTCAACATCTGTCCGTCACGTTGATCGACCGGGAGCCAGCGTACGTATGGAAGCCGATGCTGCATACCATTGCAGCGGGGACGGCGGATGCAGGACTGCAGGAAACCGTCTTCGCGGCCCGGGCGCTGACGCATGGATTTCGCTATGAGTTTGGCGAAGCCATCAGGGTGGATCGACAGCAACACATGGTCTTCCTAGCGCCCCTGACGATAGAGGGTGAGGAAATCGTTCCACAACGTGGCGTGCCCTATGACACGCTGGTTCTGTCGGTCGGCAGCCGCGCAAACGACTTCGGGACCCCGGTGTCGCCGCGTATTGTCTTCGGATCGACACAAGGTCTGACGCCGTGGCGTTCAGTGACCGGCTGCGTGTGCATCTGGTCAAGAGCATCGCTCTTGGAAGAAAGCTCAGAGTGGGCATAGTGGGTGGCGGGGCAACCGGTGTCGAGTTGGCGGCCGAACTCATCCAGGTCGCCACCGTAGCGGAGCGGTACGGAATAGCCGGCGCTTCCAGCCATCTCGAAGTTATCCTCGTGGAGTCCGGGCCGAGGTTGCTTGGGCCATTCCCCGAACCGGTTGCCGAGGCTGCGCTCAACAAGTTGCAGCAACTGGGCGTGACCGTCCGCACTGGAGCGCGCGTGTCTTCTGTGGATGCGAATGGTTTCACGTTAAACGGCGATGAACTCGTCGGGGCGGAACTGAAGGTCTGGGCCGCCGGTGTCAAGGCGCCGCCATTGATCGATACACTCGCCGATCTCGAACGAACGCGAAGCGGTCAACTCATTGTAGGACCTACCCTGAGGACAGCAGGCGACAATGATATCTATGCGCTCGGTGATTGCGCCAGCCCTCAGCTTCCGGGCCGTGATGTCCCCGTTCCAACCACCGCCCAGGCAGCAAGCCAGCATGCGCAATACCTCTCGCGGCATCTCCCGAAAACTGATTGCCGGCGAAGTGGTCCCGCCTGCCACTTATAAGGATTTCGGCGGGCTTGTGGCCCTTGGAGGCTATGATGCCTACGGAACGCTCGGTCGCTTCGGCTTCTACAAAGGTGGCTTCATCAAGGGGCGAATAGCGCAGCTTGGGCATGCCATGCTATATCGCAGGTATCAAGCGAGTCTACACGGCATATGGCGGGGTACGCTGCTTTGGTTCCTCGATACCGTAGGTCGGAAGGTCCGGCCGCGTGCAGGCTTTCTTAAAACGGCTCGGCGCACAGCTACTTTCACGGTTCTTGTCGGGAAATGCCAGATAGGAAACAACGAGGTAGGCATCACCCGCCTCCCTGAACAAAAGCATCGATCCGAGGTGCCAGCCCATCCACCCGGCGGCACGTGGTGTCACCGTCCGTTCCACCGAGCGGGCCGCTTCTCAACGAAGGCGCGCGGTCCCTCCTGAAAATCGTCGGTCGACATGACGCGCTGCTGAGCCTCATCCCCGAGGCGGCGCAGGTCCCGTTCATCCTGGTCGAACGCCAGACGGGCCACCGTGAGGCTCTCCTGCACGGCAATCGGTGCATTGGCAGTGATCTCGGCAGCCAGGGCGAGCGCGGCAGGCACGGCTTCCTTTGCGGGTGCGAGCCGGTTGACCATCCCAAGCGCATGGGCCCTGACCGCCGGAAGCCTGCCTCCGGTCGCAATGAGTTCGATCGCGACGTTGCGCGGTATCGCCCGCGGCAGGCGGTAAAGCCCGCCGGCCGACGCGATCAGGCCGCGCGCGACCTCCGGGAGCGCAAAAGCTGCATCCTCGGCCGCCACGATCATATCGCACGCAAGGGCCATTTCGCAGCCGCCCGCGACAGCGAACCCGTTGACCGCCGCGATCCACGGCTTTGACCGGACCGCATGGTTGAAGCCTGCAAAGCCACCTTTCCCGGTGAAGAGCGTGTCCAGACCGCCGGCTGAAACGATCTTGAGATCCGCGCCGGAGCAGAACATGTCGCCCTGGCCAGCGAGCACCACCACGCGCACGTTGGCGCTTTGCTCGGTCGCCTCAACCGCTTCCTCGAGCTGGCGGGCGAGCTCCGAATTCACGGCGTTACGCACTTCGGGACGGCACAGCTCGACGAGCGCTACATGGCCTTCGAGCAGCGTCAAACGCACTGCCTTCTCCGCGCTGTTTTCCATCGACATAGCGACATCCTTTCTAAAATTGTTGCGACTCTTGCTAATTCGCGCATAATGGGACTTCATGTAAAAGATGAATCGTGAAGAGCAACCATGGGAGGGGAGTTCATGAGATTTTCAAATTGTCTCCGCCGCCGCAGCGATCGTCCGTTCGGTGCTGTGGTGGCCCGGGCTGCCCACGAAAGGCACGGTCATGGGAGGTCCTGAAGTGGCGGATGTGCCGCTCGACGAGGCCACTCCCCTCGGCCCGTTGACCTCACGCTATATCGATGTCGCGAGCCTGCCCTGGAAGGCAACGCCCACGCCGGGCATCGAGATGAAAATACTCTTTCAGGACAAGAGCAGTGGCCTCCTTACGGCGCTCTTCCGCTGGCAGCCCGGGACTGCGCTGCCGCTGCATGAACATGTGGAAATCGAACAGACCTATGTGCTGTCAGGCAGCATCGTCGATGATGAGGGCGAGGTGCGGGAAGGCGACTTTGTCTGGCGGCCGAAAGGCAATCGCCACCTTGCCCGCGCTCCGCATGGAGCGCTCGTCCTCTCATTTTTTCTTAAGCCAAACCGCTTCCTGGAAGGTGCCTTCGCCGGTCAGGAACTCCAGTAAATCTTCACATGCGATGGAAATCACAGCATAATGACCCAGGAACGACCTTTCAAACGCTTCCCCGCCCACGAACCGCGACCGGCGGCCGCCGAGACCCCACTACAGGGCTTGCGCGTCGTCGATTTCACGCATTTCGTTGCGGGACCCTTTTGCACGATGATGCTGGCTGATCTTGGCGCCGATGTGATCAAGATAGAGAATGCGCGCGGCGACGACTTCCGCCACTATCCACCGGCCGAACCGGATCTGGGCGGGGAAGGAGCGCCGTTCCTGTGGACGAACCGCAACAAGCGCAGCCTCGTTCTTAATCTCAAGAGCGAGGCCGGACTGTCTTTGGCGAAGTCGCTCGCCGAGCAGGCGGACATCGTGGTGGAGAATTTCTCGACCGGCGTGATGGAGCGTCTGGGACTGGGATATGATGTGCTGTCCCAGGCCAACCCAGGCCTGATCTATTGCTCCGTCTCGGCCTACGGGCGCACCGGCGCCTTTGCCGACCGGCTGGGCTTCGACCCGGTCATCCAGGCCGAAAGCGGCTTCATCTCCATGAACGGCTACGCCGATCGTGACGGCGTGAGGGCCCAGTCGATCGTGATGGACACATCGACAGGCATGATGGCCTGCAATGCGGTGCTTGCCGCCGTTATCGCACGCAACCGGAACGGCAAGGGCCAGCGCGTCGACCTGTCGCTCTACGACACGGCAATCTCGATGATCGGCTTTGCCACGCTTCAATATCTCATGAGCGGAGTCGTGCCTCAGCGCAACGGCAATACGAGTAACGATACCTCGCCGACCGGCGTCTTCCATGCGAAGGATACGCCCTTCTATATTTCCTGTTCGAGCACCGCGATCTTCCAGCGTCTTTTTCGGGCGATCGGCCGGCCGGATGTGGCGGAAGACCCTGAGCTGCAGGACCGCGGGGGAAGGCTGCGGCGGCGGGAAGAACTGTTCGAGATCCTGGATGCCGCGTTCGCACAGAATGTCTGGGCGCATTGGGGGCCAATCCTGCGCGAAGCCGGTGTCGCCGCCGGCGAGGTCCGCACACTCCCGGCAGCGCTGGAGTCCGACGTAACGCGCGAAAGCGGGCTGGTCACACGAATTCCCCATCCGACTGC
The DNA here is from genome assembly GCF_002431195.1 of Sphingobium sp. UBA5915. Taxonomy (NCBI): domain Bacteria; kingdom Pseudomonadati; phylum Pseudomonadota; class Alphaproteobacteria; order Sphingomonadales; family Sphingobiaceae; genus Sphingobium; species Sphingobium sp. UBA5915. The sequence continues at coordinate 25,295 of NZ_DJDV01000039.1, forward strand.
GGGCGAAATCCCGAACGTCGCTCTGCCTTTCCATTTCAGCGCAACCCCGGTGGCCGATCCGGTGGCAGCCCCGGCAATCGGCCAGCACTCGGCTGAGATCCTCGAAGAGGTGCTGGGGATCGGGACCGAGGAGATTACCGCCCTGAAAGAAGCCGGGGCCTTCGGGAGCTTCCCACTGGCACTGTCAAAGGCGACCACCGCGGCAAGGGCGGCAGGTTAGGAGTGCCAAGGTCGCCGTCCAAGCTCGGAATGTCGAGATCATAAGCTGAGGAGAGAAGCAATGAGCGAGCAGGATGTCGCGGAACGGAGGGCCGCAATCGTCGTCAACGAGCCGAACAGATGGCGATTGGAGACCCCGGGGGCGCCGGGATGGAAATATTCGGCACGGCCCGGTGCCCCCAACAAGCTGCTGATGATCTCCGCCGATTGTCACGCCAACGAGCCTGCCAATCTTTGGGCAGAGCGGATCGATCCGAAATATCGCGATCGCCTTCCCCGAATCTGGATCGACGAGCACGGCGTGCAGTGGCGCAAGAGCGAGGGCTATGAGAAGGCCGACCGGATCAATCTCGCGGCACTGGAAGGCGAGGACCAAGTTCGCTCCAAGGCTGGTGCCGACCCGCTCGACCGGCTGAGGGACGATGATCTCGACGGGATCGATGGAGAGGTGATCTTCCCCAATAAGGGCCTTGCAATGTGGGCGACGCCCGACCCCGTGTTCGCGCAGGCGCAGTGCCGCGTTTACAACGACTGGGCATGGGAACAGTTCGGGCCGCATATCGACCGCCTTTCCCCCGCCGCCGCACTTGCCACCGGCGATATCGAGGGCACGATGACGGAGATCGAACGCGTCGCGAAACTGGGTTTCCGTCACGTCACCTTGCCGTCGAAGCCGCTCTTCGGCCCGCATAGCGTCGGCGAGCTCAACTACAACAAGGTCGAGTTCGACCCGATATGGGCCGCGTTGCAGGATCATGACCTGGCAGCGACGTTTCACGTATCCACCGGCAAGGATCCACGTTCGGCGCGGGGCCTTGGCGGGGCGGTGATCAATTATGTCGTCCACTCGCTGGCCCCGACGATTGAACCGCTCGTGCATATCTGCTCATCGGGTGTCACGGAGCGATTTCCAAAGCTGCGCTTCGGAACGATCGAAACCGGGATCGGTTGGCTCGCATGGATGCTCGATGCGATGGACGAAGCGTATCTCAAGCATCATTTCTGGGTCAGACCCAAGCTCAAGGCGCTTCCCAGCGACTATTTCCGCGCGAACGGCTTTGCATCCTTCGGCGAGGACAAGCCCGGCCTCGATCTCATCGAGAAGCACAATCTCGTCGACAATGTCCTGTGGGCAAATGACTACCCGCACCACGAGGGGACATGGCCCCATTCGGCCGAAGCCATCGAGCGCAATTTCAAGGATCTGAGCGAAGAGACCCGTATCAGGGTGCTGGGTCGTAATGCCGCTAAGATCTTTCGCTTCCCCATGCCCGCGCGTCTCGACTGAACTGACCGCCGAACGGTCACAAAGATGATCGGCGGCCATCAGGAAGAGGATTATGTCAATGCTCGGCAAGGAACGGGCCGCCTATGAGGCGATCCAAGCCAACAGCAATGCTGCAGGACGCGGCCAAGCCGATCAGCTGTGCACCGGCTGCTCCACGGCATTCTCCGATTTTGTTATCGATCGCTGGAAATGGCGAGGAGGCGCCGGTCGTCATGGCGTTGCCGTGCGAGCGGGTGCTTCTGTGCGCTCCTTGTTACTGGGGCGCTCATTGGCGGCTCACAACGGGAATCAACGAAGCCGTCAACCGGTAGCCAAGTTGTTGGCGGCTTTGCGGGGCGGCGGATCGTTGGGGAAAAATCCCGCGCGCGAAGCGAACACAGCCGGATCGTTATGGTGAGGACTGCCCTCGAGGTGTCCGGAAGGTGCCTTTCGGCCAGCTTCATTTTGATTTTTCCCTCTCGCCGTTTCGGTGGTGGAGGTCCCTCGTCGTAGCAATCGCCGCGGCCATCCAATGCACCTGATGCACGCTCAAACCATGAAAAGGACGACAGGAGGATGCCACAGACAGCTAGCGATCGCGAAACCAGAACCAGTCCCGCCAATGCGTGGTACGCGACCATATTGCTATGCCTGCTATACGCCTTGTCGATGCTCGATCGGCTGATTCTGGCGCTGTTAGCACAACCCGTTTCCGCTGATCTTCATATCTCGGACACGCAACTCGGGCTCCTTTTCGGTCTTGGCTTCGGGGTTCTTTACGCGATCGCGGGGCTTCCTCTTGCTCATATGCTTGATCGCAGTCACCGCATACGTCTTCTGTGTGTCGGTGTGATGCTGTGGAGTCTGGCAACGCTCGCTTCGGCATTTGCACCGGGATTCACGGAACTCGCCTTCTGTCGCGCGGGCGTAGCGATCGGCGAGGCCGTGTTATCACCGGCTGCCGTCTCGCTCCTCGCCGATATGTTTCCACGCGAGAAAAGGGCGGCTCCAACGGCGGCGTTCACCGCTGTGGCAGCCGGGATGTCGTCGGGCGCTTTCGTGCTTGGTGGCTGGGCCTTTCAGGCTGCAGGGTTCTTGTCTCCCGTCTACGGAATGGCGCCGTGGCGCATCACGCTCATTCTTGTGGGTGCCCCGGGGCTGCTGATAGCCTTGCTCATGTTCTTCACGGTCCGCGAACCGGTCCGCGTGCGCCAGGCGAATACACAATCCTATGCGACGGTGTCGAACGCGCTCGCCTATATTCGCAGCGAAGCCAGGCTCTATGGGTGCCTTTTCGTCGGTATTGGAGCCTATACGATAGTGGCCTATACGTTCATTGCGTGGACGCCGACGTTGCTGATCCGCAAATTCGGTCTGACACCCTCCGACGCGGGCTATCTTTTCGGGCTCATAGGCGTCACCTTCGGCCTGGGAAGCACTGCGTTGTGGCCGTGGCTGGTGACGCGCTGGACGGCCCGGGGCAAGCCCGAGCGACTTGTGACCGCCATGGGCTATTCCCTGGCGGCCTCGGCCGCCGCGATGATCCTGCTTGGTTTTTCCCACAACGTTTCTGTTGCATCCGCAGCGATCGCGCTCATCTTTCTTGGCGGCACGACGGTGAGCTGCCTTCCACCGCTTATCATTCAGTATGTCGCGCCAAGCGAAATGCGCGCGCGGCTCATGGCGGGCTACTTGGTTTCGTCGAATCTGATAGGCTTGGGCATCGGACCGGCGCTGGCGGCCGCCATTGCCGAAAACTTCTTCAGTGGCGCTGGCGCATTGGGATCGGCCTTTGCCTGCATTGCCATTGTTGCCGGACCGATCACTCTCGTCTCATTGCTGCTGGCGCATGGTGCTTATCGCACTGCCTATCTCGCGGCAGCCGCGCGCGAGTTCGACAATGCAAAGACTTTGGCGCGCGAGGACCAATCTGTCAGGACCGACGCAATTCCCGACGAACCTCAGCAGGTCTTCCCTGCACGCTGAACGCGCGTCTCGGATCGGCAGCCAGACAGGAGAGCGAACTCAAGCCTGCCCAGGATGTGATCCGCTACCGCTTCTACTTCCTCGACAATGCCCGGAGCGTCAGACATCCTCCTGGACGCGCACGCCATATAGTGGACCGTCGGTATAGCGCAGAACGACAAGCTCGACCGCGCTGTCGAGCGCAGGAGTTGTCTCCCCCACGATGCGGGTAGCGATCCTCAAGCCTTCGTCCAGATCGACAATGCCCACGCTATAGGGCGCTTCGGGCTGGAACACCGCGGGCGCTGCATGGATGACGGTGCTGGAATAAAGGCGTCCGCGGCCGGAAAGCGGCGACCATCCGATATCGGACGACCAGCAATGCGGGCAGATCGGCTTGGGCGGAAAGCTCAGCCTGTCGCACCTGCGGCAATGGCTGGTCTCGAATTGGCCCGCCGAAAGAGAATTCCAGAATCGGGAGGTAAATGCGGTCATCCGGGGCGGATAGGCACGGACACGGTCGATGGTGAGAGCGGGGAGCGTCATCCGCGAGCCTCCAGAATATGGACAAGGGCGGCGTTGTAGTTGCCGAGTTCGGCGCTGGTGAGGGCCAGTGATGCATCTTTGACCTGTCTCGCGCCCGCGCGGCCGCGCAACTGGTCCATGACTTCGACATAGCTGTAGAAGGGGGTCACATAGGCGGGGTGTCCGCGCGATTGCAGGCCGCCCGATGTGCAGATGGGAATACGTCCTCCGAGCGTCGTCTCGCCGGCCGCCGCGGCTTTCGCCCCTTCCCCTCTCGCGGCGAAGCCCAGCGCCTCGCTGACCAGGACTTCGACGATGGTGCATGGGGCGTAGAGTTCGGCAAAATCGATCTCATCGGGGGATACGCCGGCCTCGGCATAGGCCTGACGGCCTGCAGTCGCCGCCGACTCGAAGGCGATCATGTCATTGGGCACTTCGCTGATCTGATGCGCGCCCTCATGATAGAAGCCGGTGCCGCGTATCAGTGCATAAGGCTGGCCCGTCGCTCGCGCTACGTCCTCGGTGGCGAGCACGAGGCAGACGGCCCCGTCGCTTCGAGGTGGGACCTCGAAAAGTCCCAGAGGGTCGACAATCGGCTTCTGCGCCAGAATCTCCTCCAGAGTGATCGGCTTACGGAATTGGGCAAGCGGATTATGGACGGCGTGGCCGCGATTCTTGACGGCGACGCTCGCCAGCTCCGCGCGTGAGGATCCATATTCGTGGATGTAGCGTGCTGCGTCCATCGCGTACCAGCTGATCGGCGTAAATCCGAACGGGACATGGAAGTCGACGTCGCCGGTCGCGCGCATCGAACTCATCATATGGTCGATGGCCGACGTCGCCGTTTCGAAGTTGATGCCCAGCGCGAGGCTCACTCGTGCGCGTCCCAGCCTGATCTGGTCGACAGCCGACTGGAACGCCAGACCGGCCGTCATGCCGTTGCCCATCACCTCCATTACCGCGCCCGTGCAGGGCAGGCGCAAATAGTTGGCCATGAATGTTCCGAAATACTTCTGGAGCGTGTAAGGGCGCGGCTGGGCGAATACGAGCGCCGAGATGTCGTCCTTGACGATGCCCGCGTCGGCGACGGCGTCAACTACCAGCCTGGCCAGCACTTCATGCTCGAGCACATGGGTTTCAGCGCCGGCCACGCTCTGCCATTTCCCGACCGGCAGCGCGGCGCATCCGATGATCGCAACGCGTTCACTCATTCCGCATTCTCCACGATCACCGGCCTTATTAGTGCGCGCTCGCTGGTATCGGCTTCGCCGATGCTGCTCATGGTGAAGCCCTTTTGTCCGGTGGACTCGGCATGCGGAAAGAGCCCGGGCCCCCAGGCAAGCAACCCGCCGTCCACGACCAGGGTCGATCCGGTGCAGAAGCGCGCTTCGTCACTGCCAAGATACAGCGCTGCATAAGCGATATCCTCCGACTGTCCGGTATCCGGCCATGGCTGCCTGCCTTTCATGAATCGGCGCATCTCCTCGTCGTTTGACGCGGGCATCAATGGTGTATGAATGCCGCCGGGCGCGATCGCATTGACGCGGATGCGATCGGCGGCGAGCTGGATCGCCGCGCTCTTGGTCAGGCTTACCACTCCGCTTTTAGCCGCCGAGTAAGCCGCCGGACCGCTTCCGCCAACAAGCCCGGCGGTGGACGCCGTGTTGATGATCGATCCGCCATCGCCATGCCGCCGGATCGCGCGCGCGCCGTGCTTGATGCCAAGGAACACGGAGCGCAGCAGCATGTCGGAGGTTCGATCCCACTCCTCGACGGTGGTTTCGGTGATCGGCGCCATCGCGCCGCCGACGCCGGCATTGTTGAACAGGATGTCGAGGCGACCGAACGCGTCGACCGCGCTCCCGATCATCGCCTCTACCTGCGATTCCTCCGAAACATCGGTCAGTTGGGAGATGATCGCGCTACCATGGCCCTGCTGCGTGGCGAGATCGAGAACCTCCTGCGATTTTACCGCGTTGAGGTCTGCTATGACGACCCTGGCCCCCTGGGCCACGAACATCAGCGCCGCTGCCCGGCCAATTCCGCTTGCGCCGCCGGTAATAACCGCGACCTTGCCTTCGAGTCTTCCTGTCACATCCACCTCCTGATCGTTTGGAACAGTGTGGCAGCCCTTATCTCTTTTCGCAACAGAGTCTCGCTTGTGGAGACTTGAAGAGATTGCTATAAATTGATCAAACGGCACAAAAATGCCGGTCTTGCATTTTTTCGGAGAGCTGCCTCTTGCCTCATCCCGCGATCATTCATCGCCTTGCCGACTTCGCGAATGGGCTGACTCTCGCCGATATTCCGGAGCGCGTTCGCCGACAGGGGGCGCTCACCTTGCTCGATACCGTCGGCTGCATGATCGCCGGTTCGGTGACGGCCGAGGCGAAGCTGCTGCAGGAAGCGGAGGACATGCCCGGTCCCGCTTCTGTCCTGGGTTCTGGGCTGCGGCTGACTACGCGGGCCGCTGCACGCGTCAACGGCTATATGGGCGACATTTTCGAGATCAACGACCTCACCGGAGGACATGCCGGCATCGGCAATGTGGCTGCAGCGCTCGCGGCCGCGGAGACCGAGGGGGCCTCGGGCGAAGATCTGCTCGTCGCCACAATTGCCGGCGTCGAGGTGACGACGCGGATCTACGATATGTTCTACCCGAAACTGAAGCCCTATTCGGAATGCGGGATGGTGCCCGTCGGTCTCCCGTCGGCCGTCGGCGCCGCCGCCGCGGCGGGCCGTCTGTTCGGGCTTGACCGCCTGCAGCTGCGCGAAGCGCTCGCCATAGCCGCCGCGCTCGCAGGCTGGTGCCCTGCGGAAACGATCTTCGGCAAGGGCTCCACGATCAAGCCGATGCTGTTCGGCGCATCGCCGGCTCATACGGGGTTGCTTGCGGCTTCCTATGCGCGGGCCGGCCTGAGCGGCCCTGCGGAAATCCTTGAAAGTCCAATTGGTTATTTCGCGACCGTCGCCAGGGGTTTTTCACCCGGGGAATTCGGGACCGATCATTGGGCGCTGGCGCGGCCGCGGCGCAAGCTTCACGCATGTTGCGGATATATCCATTCCGCGATCGATGCGGTGGTCAGCCTGCGTCAGCGCGATCCCCAGGCCTTGTCCGATGCACGCGCGATCGAAGTCGCGATGCCTGCCTATGTCATGCCGGCGGTGGTCAAGGACGGGCCGCCACGCACATCGAATGAAGCGCGCTTCCATACCCGCTTCTGTCTGGCGGTAGCCGCGTCCGGCGCTACGGCCATTCTTCCTGACCATAGCGAGCGCTTTGCCGCCCATTTGGCTGATCCCGCGGTCGCCCATGCCTATGCGCGGATACACATCGTGGCGGATCCGACGCTTGATCATTATCATCGCACCATCGTTCGCGTCGAAGATGTCGCTGGCAAGCGCCTTGAATCGCGCAATGACGCGCCCAGAGGATCGCCGGACAATCCTTTGTCGGACGAAGAGGTGATCGCGAAATTCGAAGGCCTTGCAGGGCCCGTATTCGGTGCGGCCCGCTCCGCGCGGACGCGCGACCTGCTCCTTGCCGTCGAAGCAGAACAGAGCCTGATCCCGCTTTTCGAACAACTGCGCGGGGCCAACGACCATCGACCGCGCGCGCGTGTTGCCGCGGCGCTGGGAGTCTGAGCGCATGCCGGATATCAAATCACTCGTCGATCTGCGCGTCTATACGATCCGTCCGCGCCGTATGGCGGACTTCATCGATGTCTGGGACCGGCTCGGAATGCCCGTCCAGATGCGGTATTTCGATCCTCCCATCGGCATGTTCACCGGAGCCGTCGGCACGCTCAATCAGCTCGTCCACCTGTGGGGCTTTGACGACATGGGGGATTTCGAGCGTCGTCATGCCGCGCGCGACAAGGACGCCGGCTGGCCGGCCTATCTTGAGGCCTCGGTGGATCTTGTCGTGGCTCAGGAGACCAGGCTCATTCGGCGTGTCGATCTCCCATCGCTCGGCGGCGGCCTCGTGGGATAGGCGCGCGCCGCCACGTTAAAACGAACATCATCAGGAGATCGGATACATGGGAGAGCAGGTGAAGATTGTAGGGATTGGGGGAACCTTACGGGCTGGCTCGTCGACCGAAGCGGTAATCCGGCGTGTTCTTGTTCATGCAAGCGATATGGGCGCGCAAACGCAGATCTTTTCCGGCGAAGCGATCGATCTGCCGATGTACGCGCCGGCGAATGTCGCCGACGGCCCCAGGGTACGCGATTTGATCGCCGCGCTGCGCGCGGCCGATGGCGTCGTGATCGGCTCGCCGGGCTATCACGGCGGCATTTCGGGCCTCGTCAAGAACGCCCTGGACTATACCGAGGAAATGGCGGCCGATCCCCAACCCTATTTCACGGGCAAACCGATAGGCTGCGTCGGCACGGGTTTTGGCTGGCAAGGCTGCAATTCGACCCTTCATGCCCTGCGAAGTGTTGCCCACGCGCTGCGCGGATGGCCAACGCCGATCGGCATCGCGCTCAATACAAAGACACCGGCCTTCGACGCCGACGGCAATTGCCTGCTGCCCGAACTCGATGCGCAACTCAGGTTGATGGCCGAGCAGCTGGTGACATTTCGGGCGCTCAACGAAGCGGCCTGACCAAAAGAGAGGAACCGTGCATGGAACTGCACCCTGAAATAGCCAATTATATCGAGCTGATGAAAGCCGCGGGCTTCCCCGCGATGAACAGCCTGACGCCATCGACGCTACGCGAACTGGTCGCATCGAGCCCGCGGGTGCCGGGGCCGGAGATGGCGCGTGTCACGGATTTTGAAATCGATGTTGCCGATGGCGCGATTCCGCTGCGGCTCTATGTCCCGGAAGGCGAGCCGGTCGCGATCATCGATTTCATGCACGGCGGCGGCTGGACCATGGGGAGCATCGCCCAATCGGATGCCGCTTGCCGCCATCTGGCGAAGGCCACACAGTGCCTGGTCATCTCGGTCGACTATCGCCTGGCGCCCGAACATCCCTTTCCGACCGCGGTGGAGGATGCCTACACAGCCCTGGAATGGATTTCCGGCAATCGTTCACAGCTATGGGAAGGGGGCGATCTCCCGGTGATCGTGGCGGGAGACAGCGCGGGAGCCAATCTTGCCGCCGTGCTCTGCATTCTCGCGCGCGATCGTGGCGGACCGCGGCTCGTGGCCCAGATACTTCTGGTTCCTTCGACCGACGGGGATATCGAAGCGCCCGAACTGGCCGCCTTCGACTCCCCCTTTCTCAACCTTCCGGAGATCAGCTGGTTTTTCGATCAATATGTTCCGGACCGCGAAACGCGCAAGGATGTGCGTTTCGCACCAATCCGAGCGAGCAGCCACGCCGATCTTCCGCCCTGCTATATCGTCACGGCCGAGCATGATCTGCTGCGCAGCCATGGCGAGGCCTACGGACGCAAGCTGGCCGAGGCCGGCGTGCCGACGATGATGTGCCGCTATCCCGGTACGGTGCATAGTTTCGTAACGGTCAACGCGGCCTTCGAGCGCAGCCAGCAGGCTCTTGCCGACATAGCCGCGTTCATAGCCGGCTTTGCGAGGCGTTGATGGCGGAGCAGTGGCCAACCCGGCAGGAAGGGCATGGGACGTTGGACAGTTATGTTCAGGGGGCGGCATCGCCTCCGCTCCTGGAAACCACGATTGGTGAGGCTCTGGACAGGGCGGCGCAATCCTGGCCCGATAGTGACGCGCTGGTATGTGTCGAGCAAGGAATCCGGCTGAACTGGACCGAGTTCCGCGACCGGGTCGAGGCTTTCGCCGCCGGCCTTCTCGAGGCGGGATTGAAGCCGGGCGACCGTGTCGGAATCTGGTCGCTCAATCGGGCGGAATGGGCGATCACGCAGTTTGCGGCGGCCAAAGCCGGACTGATCCTGGTCGCCGTCAACCCGGCCTATCGTTTGTCCGAACTGGAGTTCGCCCTCAACAAGGTCGGCTGCGCTGCCTTGATCCTCTCGCCGCCGTTCAAGACCAGCGATTATCCCGGAATGATAAGAGCGCTTGCCCCGGAACTCGACGAGTCGGAGCCCGGTGCGCTACAAGCGGAACGGCTGCCCCATTTGCGGCTCGTCGTTCAAATGGGTGAAAGCGCGATTCCCGGGGCGATGCCCTTCGCGGCGATCGAGGCAGTCGGGCGGGCGGCCGGCCTGGACGTTCTGCGCGCGACGGAAGCTGCGCACACGCCGCACGATCCGGTCAATATCCAGTTCACCAGCGGCACCACCGGCAGTCCCAAGGGTGTGACGCTCAGTCATCGCAACATTCTCAATAACGGCTATTTCACGGGCGAGGCGATGTCCCTGTCGCACCGGGACCGGATCTGCATCCCCGTGCCGCTATATCATTGTTTCGGGATGGTCATGGGAAATCTCGCGAGCGTCACGCACGGCGCGGCGATGATCTATCCGGGGGAAGGTTTCGACCCGCTCGCGACGCTGAGAACCGTTGCCACCGAGCGCTGCACCGCGCTTTACGGCGTCCCGACCATGTATATCGCCGAGCTCGATCACCCCGAATTCGCCGATTTCGATCTCTCGACGCTGCGAACCGGGATCATGGCCGGATCGCCCTGTCCGATCGAAATCATGCGCAAGGTGATCGACCGCATGCACATCGGCGACATCACCATCTGCTACGGCATGACAGAGACCAGTCCCGTGAGTTTCCAGAGTGGGGAGGAGGACTCGCTCGAGCGCAGGGTGACGACGGTCGGGCGCATACACCCCCATCTGGAGGCCAAGGTCGTCGACGAAGCGGGCATGATCGTCTCGAGGGGTGTTCCGGGCGAGCTATGCACCAGAGGCTATTCGGTCATGCTGGGTTATTGGGACGAGGCGGAGCAGACTGTAAAGGTCAAGGACGCCGATGGATGGATGCACACCGGCGATCTCGCCACGATCGATGAGGAAGGTTATGGAAAGATTGTCGGCCGTATCAAGGATCTCGTGATCCGCGGCGGCGAGAACCTCTATCCGCGCGAAATAGAGGACTATCTCTACCGTCACCACAAGGTCCAGGATGTGCAGGTCTTCGGCGTGCCGGACGAACGCTATGGCGAAGAACTTTGCGCGTGGATCATTCTGTCGGACGGCCATGACATGGACGAGGAGGAACTGCGCGCCTTCTGTCGCGGCCAGATCGCGCACCAGAAGGTTCCGCGTTACGTCCGCTTTGTCGACACATTTCCGCTCACCGTCACCGGGAAAGTCCAGAAGTTCATCATGCGGGACATCATGATCGCTGAGTTGGGTCTCGTTATCAACGAAACAGCCTGAGGTCCACGCGAGAGTCGGGCGTGGAGATTGTTTCCGGGATTTGCCACCGCGAGAAGGGTTTATGCGCCGCGTCCATTTGCGGCCTCATGTAGCTTGCGTGAGAATCCGCATCAAAGCCGCAGGTCGAATGGCGAAATCCATTTCGTGTCCATGTCGCACAAAAGGAGATATAATGCTGATCTACTATTGTGGGAATATATTGACAAAATAGCCGGGATAACCGTAGCGTGGCGCTATAAGGGAGTGGGTGGATCCAGCCTGCCCACTTTGGTTGCCGAAGGCATAACCCTCGGTGAAGCATCGGCCGCGCAGCAAGCGCTGCTATTAGTCCGGAGAGGATGGGCAATGAAAAGTATCTGGTTCCACTTCCAGGGGTATCGCGATCTCCCCGATGACTTCACGGAAAAATATGACAGCGTTTGGGTAACCCCGCCGAATGATGTGCTGTGCGACCCCGAGATGGCCGGTAAATATTTCAACTGGAATCTCGAAGAGTTGGAATATGCCGACGAGATGGGCTTCGATGGCCTCGGCGTGAACGAACATCATTCAAACGCCTATGGATTTTCCTGCTCGCCGAATCTCGTGGCAATGCCGCTGGCCCGGCGCAAATCGCAGGCCGCGATCGTCGTTCTGGGGGCGACGCTGCCGCTCTACAATCCCGCCATCCGCGTCGCCGAGGAGTTCGCGCTGCTCGACTGCGTCAGCGGCGGTCGGCTGGTCGCGGGATTTCCGGTCGGTTCCGCGATGGACACCGTGGGTGTGTATGGAACGCCGCCGACGATGGTGCGGCCTCGCTACTATGAAGCGCATGACCTGATTACGCAGGCATGGACGCGGCCCGGACCGTTCGCCTTCAACGGCGAGTATAACAAGCTTCGCTACGTCAACCCCTGGCCCAAGCCGCTTCAGACACCACATCCACCCATCTGGCTGGCAGGTGGCGGATCGATCGAGACGTGGAAGTTTGCCACAGATAACAATTATACATACAATTACCTCAGTTTTACCGGCTACCAGAACTCGCGTGCGCTCATGCAGGGCTACTGGGATGAGGTCGAGCGGGCCGGACTTGACGATAATCCCTATCGGGCCGGGTTTGCGCAGATCGTCCTGGTCGCCGACACCGACGAGGAGGCCGAACGCCTCTATTTCAAGCATGTACAGAACTTCTTCGCCAAGGCGCTGCATGTCGCCCCCCATTTTGCGGCGCCCCCCGGCTTCATGAGCGCGGAGAGTGTCAGATTCAACATGACGAAGGCCGCGCGGCCCAAAATGAAGAGCCCCTATGAGCAGACCTGGGCGGACTTCACCGGCGACAAGCGGGTTATTGCCGGCTGCCCCGATCGGGTTGTCCACGAACTGACCGAGGCCGCCAAGAGCCTGCGCTGCGGTCACTTCATGCTGCTGATGCAGGTTCAGTCGATGGACACGGATCTGACCAAATACAGCACCAAGCTCTTTGCCGAGAAGGTGATGCCCCGCATCCGGGACTATTGGGACAAGCAGGGTTACGTCGATCATTGGTGGCCGCAAGGGGCGAGCAAGACGCCCCAGCCGGCAACCGAGCAGACGGAGGCGCTGGCATGACCGCTTCTGTCGCCACGGTCGCTCATCCCGGCCCGTTCGCCGCCAATCCCGTGCTGACCAAGGGGGAGGGCAGGCCGGTCGTGTTCCTCCACGGTGCCTTCGGTCAGGAATGGAACGGGCTGCTGGAGGATCTTTCCAGGAACTTCGCGGTCCACGCGCCGGCTCATCCCGGCAGCGTCGATGCGGACGACCTCAAGAGCCTCCCTGGTTTCTGGGAACTCGTCCTTTATTATGACGACCTCTTCACAGCGCTCGGGCTCGAGGATTTCGATCTCATCGGCCACAGTTTCGGTGGCATGGTCGCGGCGGAATATGCTGCAACCTATCCGGGCAAGGTGCGGCGCCTCGTCCTGATCGATGCGATGGGACTGTGGAACGACAATCATCCGGTCGAGGATCATCTGCTCGCTTCGGAAGCGACCAGACGCGCTCTGCTCTATCATGATCAGAGCCGCCCCGAAGTGGTGGAGCGGTTGACCGATCCCAGCGATCCGGACGAGGCGCGAGAGGCGTTCATTGCGCGGTTCCTGGCGCTGGCCGGGAGCGGGCATTTCATCCATCCGATACCCGAGCGAGGCCTGGGGCGGCGGTTGCGCCGGATCACCGCGGACACCTTGCTGGTCTGGGGTGCGGACGATCGGCTGACGCCAATACACTATGCCGACGAGTTTCAGGCGGCGATCGCCAATGCTCGCATCGTCAGGGTTGCTGATGCCGGGCATGTTCCATTTGTGGAACAGCGTGACAAGGTCAGCCCCGCCGTAGAAGAATTCCTGGCGTGATCTATCGACGTCCGCGGCGCATCGCTCGCCAGCGCGAGAGAAACCGCGGACGTCGCCAGCAGGACATAGGATATGAGTCGAATCTTTGGTCCGGCGTGGCAAAACGGCTACGTCGTGGAGGACCTTGACGGAGCCATCAATCACTGGGTTTCCGTGCTTGGTGTCGGTCCGTTTTTCAAGGCGCCGCATCTTGCGCTCGAGGACTATCAGTTTCGCGGACAACGCTGCGATCCCGATATCTCGATCGCGCTCGCCTATTCGGGGAACCTTCAGATCGAGCTAATCCAGCAACATAATGATGCACCGTCGCATTATGCGGATTTCCGAAGCCGGGTCGGCAGTGGCTTGCATCATTTATGCACGTTCAACGGACGGCCATTCGAGGAGAATCTGGCCGAATATGCGCGCCTGGGATATAAGGTGGCGTCTTCGGGCAAGCTTGTGGGAGCAGGGCGTTTCGCCTACCTCGAAACCGAGGATCACTCCGGTACCGTGATCGAGTTCGGAGAAGGCAGCGCCGTGACGCGCGCGGCGTTTGAAACGATCAGGCAGGCGGCCATCGACTGGGACGGCACAAATCCGGTCCGGCCGTTGACGCTGAACGGCTAGATCATCCTGCGAGAAAGCGGGTAACCGCTTTTTGTTGAAAAGCGATGCGAAAGCGAAAAGCTGGAACGCGCGATCGGCGTCCTATTCAACGCAGCGTGACCCAGCATCCTTTTTCGGAGCTACAGGAGAATATCGTGCGCGCCATGCAGTTTACAGGTCCGGGCGAGCCCTTGGCAGCTGTTGAGGTCCCACCGCCGGTCGCAAAGCCGGGGTGGGTGGTTATCGATGTCGAGGCCGCGGGTATGTGCCATTCCGATTGCACGATCGTCGATGGTCCGGGGGTGAACTGGCTCAGCCACTATCCTATCATCCTGGGCCATGAGGTGGCCGGAACGGTCGCCTCTTTGGGTGAAGGTGTAACCGCCTTCGAGATCGGCGATCGTGTGGCGGTATGTCTCCGCGCCGGTCGCGACGAGGCCGGCGCGACGCTTGGGCCTGGCACGCATGAGGGGCCTGACGGGGGAAGCGCTCCAGGTCTGCATGTCGATGGTGGTTATGCCGAGCAATGCATGGTTCGCGCGTCACGACTGATGCATATACCCGAAGGGGTCTCGTTCGAGGTCGCGGCCGTAACGACCGATGCGGTCGTCACTGCCTTCCATGCTGTACGCACCACCGGCGATGTGCGCCTGGGCGATACCGTCGCGATCATCGGCCTGGGTGGCCTCGGCATAAACGCTGTACGGATTGCGCATCTGTGCGGCGGCAAGGTGTTTGGAGTGGATGTGAACGAAAGCACGTTCCCGGCCGCCATCGAGGCGGGTGCGCGGCAATGTTTCACCGACATCGCCGCCCTGAAGGACCTCAAGCCGTCGGTGATCATCGACTTCGCGGGTGTGAGCGTCACCACGGATCAGGCCGTCAAGATCGCGCCGCCGGAGGCTCGGGTCGTTCTTGTGGGACTCGGTGCTGATACGATGGTGCTGGCCACATCGCCTTTCGTCACGAAAAAGATCAGGCTGCTCTCATCCTTGGGCGGATCTCGCGAAGATCTTGAACTCGCCTATGAGCAGATCGCGGAAGGGAATCTTCTCCCTGCGGTGCAGGAGTTTGCCTTCGAGGATATCAACGAGGCGATGGAGCTTTTACGGCAGGGCAAAGCGACGGCACGTCTCTTTACGCGACCTCGGAAGGAAACGTCCTGACAGGGAATTGGCTCGATCCCCTAACTTGAAGAAATCTGGACCATATATCGGGCACGGACAGTTTTCCGGCGCGAAGGTCAGCTAACCATCGCTGCCGTCATCGCCATTGCGCGGATATGCGAGGCCGACCATGGATAACGCTGCCGGACCGCGTTACGAGGTCCCAATGGATGGTCTGTCTTCCGATCGTTCCGTTCGCGAGCGGGCGCTGACGCGAGCCGATGTCGAACGTCTGCGCGCGTCGTCGTCGCCCTCACATCTGATCGATGGCGATCTGGAGGAAGTCGACCTTGCCGGGCTGGATCTGTCCCGCTGGACGTTCGAGCGATGCAACCTGCGCCGCGCCGATTTCACCGGCTCGAAGCTGGAAGGCACGGTCTGGCGGTCTTGCCACGCCGCCCATGCCCAGTTCACCGGGGCCGATCTGAGCGACGCAAATTTCCTCGCCAGCGACTTCAACAATTGCGTCCTGCGGCGGTCGACCCTCGCCGCTGCGACATTTGAGCGGTGCAAGCTGACGGGCGCGGACCTTTCAGACGCGAAATCCCTCGATATTCGCTTTGAGGAAACCTTGTTGATCCACGCCAAGCTGCCGGGATATTCGTTCCGGAAGCAAGTTTTGAAGAAGATCGACTTCGGGCAGGCCGATCTGCGCAAATGCGACTTTCGCGCGACGATCTTCGAGGAGTGCAGCCTCCGCGATGCGAACATGACAGGCTCGCGTTTCGATGGCGCCGACCTGCGAGGCTGACCTAGGCGGCTTGCGGCTCGTCGACGCCAGCCTGTTTCGCGGAGCGACGATCTCACGCGAACAGGCCGGCCAGCTCTTGAGCGAGTTAGGGCTCAATGTGCGGTGAAGCCGTGGATATCACGTCACAATGTCATCGTTCGATCGGTCCCACTTGGCACAGATCGGCATGACGGCATCAATACTGGCGTTGCGCCGGCGCATTTCGTCGATCGCGATCGCTTCCAGGGAGCTCCGGCATCATCGGCGATCGATCGCAGGCATGCCGGTTGATGCTCCAGGGGCAGACCGTGTAGCGTGTCGCCAGGAACAACGCTCGCCCAGGTTCCTTCTATCGATGGCCACTGCCTCGTACTTGCCGGGAGTTGGAAGGGCCTCTTTCCGCTGCTGCTGGAGCATGATCCGATCAGATTGAATCGGATCATGCCCTATTTGTCTTTTGTTTTCCGCCTTTTCCGAGTCGTCAGGTGATTCCACCTGACTAGAAAATGCTTGTCTTATGACTTTGCTGTCCGTTTGGGTGATGATGCGATGCCCGTTCCGGGGTGGCCACCCCGGAACGGGCGGAAGGGGACGGATCGCGAAAATGCCGGTCGTTGAGGGACCGGGTTAGAGTGGGATCGCCCCTTTCTTTTCGTGTCGGCCCGAACGGATACCGGGGTCTTTCGGCCCGGATGACAAGCATGGGACAGCGGAAAAGATGAGCGAACCTCTACCACAAACCATCGGCATCGACATCTCCAAAGCAACGCTCGATTGTCATGCCCACCCTGCCGGGATCGACCGGCAGTTCGCCAACTCGGCCAAGGGGTACAAGTCCTTGATTGCCTGGCCCCGCCAATGGGAGATCGAGCGGATCGCCTATGAGGCGACCGGAACTTACCACCGCGCGCTGGAACAGGCCTTGGCGCACATGCCCTGCGTCAAGCTTAACCCCGAGCGTGCTCGCCGTTTCGCCCAGGCCACCGGGACACTTGCCAAGACCGACCGGATCGACGCGGCCTTGCTGGCGCGCATGGCCGCCACGCTGCAGCCGCCGATCAGGCCTGCAAGAAGCGCACAACAGGCGCTGTTGGCCGAACTGGTCAATGCGCGCGATGGGCTTGTGCGCGATCGTACCGCGCTCAAGAACCGCGAGAAAAATCTCACCGTCGCCCTGCTCAAGCGCCACTGCAAACAGCGTCTCGAACAGATCGCCCGCCATCTCGAAGCGCTCGACGCCGAGATCGCCGCGATCATCGCCGCCGATGCCGATCTCGCCCGGCGTCACCAAATCCTCACCAGCATCGACGGCGTCGGAACCCTCACCGCCAACCAGCTCGTCGCCACCATGCCCGAACTCGGCACGCTCGAAAACAAAGAGGCCGCCTCGCTTGCCGGCCTCGCTCCCGTCGCGCGCCAGTCCGGCCAGTGGAAAGGCAAGAGCTTCATCCGCGGCGGCCGCGCCAACGTCCGACAGGCCCTCTACATGCCTGCCCTCGTCGCCGCCCGCTTCAACCCAGACCTCAAGGACAAGTATCAGCAGCTCATCGCTGCAGGAAAGCCCGCCAAAGTCGCCATCACCGCTGTCATGCGAAAGCTCGTCGTCACCGCAAACGCCCTGCTCAAAGCAGACCGCCTCTGGGTCAAATCACTCGCTTGACCATCACGGATACTCTAGAGGGCAAAATCGAACGCGATGCCGTAGGTGCGCGGGGCGGCCGGCTGCTGAATGTCACCCGTGGGACTGGGGGACACCTGGGAGTAATATTTCTTGTCCAGCAGGTTGCGTCCGAACAGCCGGACCTTGACCTGATCCTTGGGCAGGGAGAGCGTCAGCTGACCATTGACTATGTCATAGGAAGGCTGGCGGACGCGGTTTTGCGTATCCCAGAAGAAGCCGTCATTATGATACCAGGTGATACTGCCTCCGATCTTGTAATCGGACGCGATGGGACGCTCGTAATTCGCCGTGACGCTGGACGTGAAGCGCGGCGAGAAAAGCACGTCTGACCCTGAAAGGTCGCCACGTGTCTGCACATTTCCGCCCGTCGGCCGAGGCGTGAGGATGATCGCGTTGGGGAAAGAGACGTATTTTGCGTGGAGATAGGTCAGATTGACATTGAACTGCAGGTGCCCGACCGCGATGCGCGGCGCGTAGGTGATTTCCGCTTCCGCGCCCTTGATATGTCCGAGCGCGGCGTTGACGAGCTGCGTGGCGCCCGCGGCGTTGATCGCCTGCAGTTGAATATCGGAGTAACGATAATAGTAGCCGGACAGGTTCAGCCGCAGCGTCCGATCGAAGAGATCGGTCTTTGCGCCGAGTTCGTAGGCGTCGAGCGTTTCCGGTGAAACCGCGGGCGCGAAAGGACTGGACGTACTGAAGACACCGCTTTTGAACCCGCGACTGTAGGAGGCATAAAGCAGGCTGCTGTCGCCCACCTGCTGGCATTTTCGAGCGCTGTGGATGTCAAAGCGGTGATTGCGATCGGAACGCGCTGGAGCGACTCTGATCGCCGTTGTGCCGTCACGATGATATCGCCGATCCCCTCCTGCTGGTCGCCTGTGGCTTCGACGTCGGGACCGGCTTGCTCCGGGGGGACCGTTGCGGGTGTACCGCCTGCGGAGTCTTGCGCGGAAGCCTGACCGCACCACACAACGCAAATAGCGATCACGGAAGCACAAAGCTTGAGATGTTTCATGGTCAATATCTCCCCTCCTGCGCCCCTGTTTTCTCTCTGCAGCGCGTGGCGCTCCCACCTGCAGTGTTCGATCGGAGATATCTCCCACCCGTCAGTCAGTCAATGAGAAATGAGACAAATCTCAGTATATGAGACAATGCGTTATTATAAGTTGTACCAACCGGCATTGATCATGACCCACGTGCCCATTTGCGGCGGCCGATGGTCATGAGGTGCCACGGCTGATCGACCAGCTTGTTCCAAGCCTCGCAGCAATGGTCGACGATGTTGTCGTAGGAGGTGAAGATGCGGTTTGAGAGCCAGTTATCGCGCATGAACTGCCAGATGTTCTCGACCGGGTTGAGTTCGGGGCATTTGGCCGGCAGCGCGATGATGCTGATGTTGTCGGGCACGACGAGCTTTCCGGTCATGTGCCATCCGGCCTGATCCATCAGCACGACCGCGTGAGCGCCAGGAGCGATAGCGAGTGATATCTCGGTCAGGTGCAGGGACATGGTTTCGGTGTTGCAGAAAGGCAGAATGTGCAACGACAAATTCGGTAG